>CAIWTG010000273.1 GCA_903915565.1 uncultured Chloroflexota bacterium | reverse complement strand
TTAACTACTTCCAGGTAAAAATTCTTTTCGGCGGTCCTAGCCGTAGGATTATTCGGATAATTAATATATATTAATTTTGCTTTCCTGCGGATACTGGGACGGATTCTTCAACGAGGCGCACCTCAAATTGCGCCCGGTCGACTTCGCCACAGAAGGTATTTTCCTCTGCGGCCTGGCTCACTCTCCCAAGATGGCGGATGAAAATATCTCGCAGGCAAAAGCTGCCGCCGCCCGGGCGACCACTATCCTTTCCAAGACACTGCTGGAGGTAAGCGCCCAGGTATCGTCGGTTGACCAGGATAAATGCATTTCCTGTATGACCTGCGTCCGCGCCTGCCCCTATAACGCTCCCGCCGTTAATGCCAACCGTAAGGCGGAAATAAACGCCGCCAAGTGTATGGGTTGCGGTATTTGCGCCTCCGAATGCCCCGCCGAGGCGATACAGCTAAGGCACTTCGAGTCCGAGCAATTTAAAGCGATGATTGATAAACTGCTTGAAGAATATAAAACAACCAAGGAAACCGCGGATGTGGCGAAGTAAAGGAAACGTCTGATATGGAAAATTATGAACCTAAAATAATAGCCTTTTGCTGTCATTATTGCGCTTATTCAGCCGCTGACCTGGCAGGTTCGTCGCGCCTGCAATACCCGCCCAATGTGCGCATCGTTCGGACGCCCTGCACCGGTCGGCTGGAAATCGACTACTATATGAGAGCTTTCGAAAACGGCATCGATGGGGTGCTCGTAGCTGGCTGTGAGGAAGGCAGCTGCCACTTTAAAGACGGTAATCTGCTGGCCAAGCGCCGGGTCAACTCTATTCGCACCGTATTAGCCGAAGCCGGCATCGAGGCAGAGCGATTGCGCATGGTGAATGTCAGCGCGGCGATGGCGCGCCCGCTGGTGGAATATATCAAAGAAATGGTGGAGACCGTGCGGAAACTCGGTCCCGTGAAAATAAAAGAACCCGTTAATAAGACCTCGACAGGAGTATAAATATGATAGTTGCCGAGAGAAAAACCATACCGGAAATGGTCGCCATATTGAAAGAACACAAAAAGGTCCTAGTGCTCGGCTGCGGCACCTGTGTCACGGTTTGTCTGGCCGGAGGTGAGCGGGAGGTTAGCATTATTGCCTCGGCGCTGCGTATCGCTTCCAGAGTACAGGGGTTGGGCTTCGAGGTTAGCGAGCTTACCATCGAGCGGCAATGCGACAACATTTTCATCGAGCAAGCCGCAGAAGCTATTGAAAAGTGTGACGCCGTTCTTTCCACAGCCTGCGGCGCCGGCGTCCAGGCGATTGCCGAACGTTACCCCCTTAAGCCCGTCTATGCTGGCTTAAATACAGCCTTCCTGGGGATACTTGAGGAAAGAGGAGTCTGGACGGAGAAATGCGCCGCCTGCGGTGACTGTGTCCTGGATAAGTACGGCGGTATTTGCCCCATTACCCGGTGCGCCAAACATATGCTTAACGGTCCTTGCGGCGGCTCGCGGGAAGACCGCTGTGAAGTCAGACCCGACCGCGCCTGCGCCTGGCAGCTCATTTACAAAAGACTCAAGGATATCGGGGAGCTTGATAAACTCAACGCTATTACCGAACCCAAAAACTGGAGTGCAAGTTTAAATGGGGGACCCCGTACGATTATCCGGGAAGACCACCGAATCTAATTTCATCGTTATCCCGATTACTTGGAATGGGATAACATGTTATTTTTCGCGCAGTCTGGCGTACATCGCTTCGAGGTCTTTGAGCCAGAGAGCGGGGTCGGCGTCCGAGGGCATTCTCCAATCCCCGCGCGGCGATAAGCTGACCGAACCAACCTTGGGTCCCTCCGGAAGACATGTTCTTTTAAACTGATTGGCAAAGAACCGTTCCAAAAAGCTTTCTAGCCAGCGATATAAATCCTGGAGCGTATATTTCCCGTCGAAAAGCCCCCGTTTTCTCACCTCATTAGCCAGATAGAGAATTTTGCCCAGCCGCATGCCGAAGCGGATAAACGGATAAAGAAAGAAATCAGCCAGTTCCACCGGGCCAATTGTTTCTTCGCTCTTCTGGATTATCTTCCCTTTGTGCGGTGGCAGCAATTCAGGAGAAATCGGTGTCTCCAGTACATCGTAAAGTACCTTGTTGGCCGGGGAGTCGGCCTGTTCTTCATCAGCGACCCAGCGTACTAGGTAACGCACTAGCGTCTTGGGGACAGAAACATTGACGTGATAATGCGATATCTGGTCGCCGGAAAACGTACTCCATCCTAAGGCAACCTCGGTGAGGTCGCCGGTGCCGATGGCAAGCCCCTTAACCTCGTTGGCCTTGTTGAAGAGAAACTGCGTCCGGTATCGAGCCTGTACATTCTCGAAGACCACATCGTGGTTTCCTGCATGGTCAAGGTCTTTTAGCTGCTGGGTACAGCTTTTGGTGATGTCCACCGTTGTAAAACTAACTCCCAGGTCCTGACATAATTTCGCGGCATTGTTTTTAGTGCGCTGTGTCGTGCCGAAGCCGGGAAGGTTATAAGCATGCACGTTGCTGCGGGGCATGGCGAGAAAATCCATCGTCTTGACCGCTACCAGCAGGGCAAGCGTGGAATCCAGACCTCCGGACACCCCTAACACTATATATTGTTTTTTGGCGCCCGATAGTTTCTGGGCGAGCGCCGCCACCTGCATCGAAAAAATCTCGCGGCACCGCTCCGCCCTCTTGGCAGGATCGGCCGGAACAAAGGGGTGAGCGTCGATAGCCCGCCATAGCTTTTTTACCGCCGGATCTGCAGCCTCGGTCGATATAATTCTGAATGTTTTTGTAAACTTTGCCAGTTCGCTAAAACTTGTCGTGGCGCGGCGGTCGTGAGTCAGCCGGTCGAGGTCGATGTCCGATATTATTAGTTGAGCTCCCCTTGACAGGCAGTTCGATTCCTGCAGTAAAACGCCGTTTTCGGCAATCATGCCATGGCCGCCATAGACGACATCGTTAGACGATTCCCCGGCACCGGATGATACATAGCAATAGGCCGCCAGGCACCGGCCGGATTCTGAACATACCATCGTCCTTCGCCAGTCCGCCTTGCCGAGCACTTCATTGCTCGCTGAAAGATTAAGCAGTACGGTAGCCCCGCCCGCTGCCTGATATTCGTGAGGCGAAAGGGGGACCCACAGGTCTTCACATACCTCAACACCAACCGTTACCGGAACCGGCTTTTGTATTTGAAAGAGGATGTCCGTGCCGAAGGGTACTTTCTGGTCTGCCAGCTCGATAATGTCCAACCGGGCGTCTCCGGCGGGAGAAAACCACCGGTCTTCATAGAACTCATGATACGACGCGAGAAAAGTTTTGGGAATTACCCCGAGAATGCGCCCGGAGTTCAAAACTACGGCGCAGTTGAAAATCTTTTGCTCGATAACCAGCGGCATCCCCAATGCCACCAGCATATTATGGGCGGCGCTTTCTTTGAGAATATCACGCAATCCTTCTCGTGCTTCTAAAAGCAATGCTTCCTGCTGAATCAGGTCGCCGATGGTGTAGCCGGTTACTGCCATCTCTGGAAAAGTTAAAATTTGAACGCCCTCGTTTTTAGCTTTTCGCATCAGTGCCACAATGGCGCCGACATTAAAGCTGACATTGGCGATACGGAGTTCCGGAATAGCAGCGCCGATGCGCAAAAAACCGAGGTCTTTACTTAGTTTAATATCGTTCATCTTCAAACGACCGCAGAACAATCATTTTCAGCTACCGATTAACCAATATTCCTATATCAATATAATAGCACATCACCCGGTAGCAAGTTTGCATAATATGATGTTTTCTTCGCTCGCAGATAGCCGTTTCTGCTTTAGCGGAGTCGACCTCCGTAAGCCCTTTCACCGTGTTGCGAAATATCCAATCCCACTGTCTCCTCCACCTGTGCTACCCTAAGCCCAATAGTTTTATCAATCAGTTTGCCGAGGATTAAGGTGACCACGAAAGAATATGCCCCCACGGAGACAATGCCAACCAGTTGCTTCCAGAGTTGCGCGAAATTGCCGGCGATAAGTCCGTCCGCTCCGGCTGGATTTACTGCCAGAGTGGCAAAAACGCCGACAAAAAGCATACCTAAAATACCGCCGACGCCGTGCACGGCAAAAACGTCGAGTGAATCATCAAAGCCCAGTTTGATTTTGAAAAACAGCATCGTGTAATAACAAACAATAGCCGCTACGATGCCGATGGGTATCGCAGCGAGAGGAGAAACGTAGCCGGCCGCCGGAGTAATTGTAGCCAATCCGGCTATTGCGCCCGTGACCGTACCAAGTATGGTGGGGCGGCGATAAAGCCAGCTGATAATCATCCAGGTGACAGCAGCGGCGGCCGCGGCTGTATTGGTTGTCACGAAAGCATTGGTCGCCAGTCCGCCAGCCGTAAGAGCGCTGCCGGCATTAAAGCCGAACCAGCCGAACCAAAGCAAGCCGGCCCCGAGCACAACGAAGGGAATATTATTCGGCTCCATAGCGTCTTGAGGGAAACCACGACGCCGTCCCAGGAGTAACGCTAATGCGAGCGCAGAAACACCGGCATTTATGTGGACAACCGAGCCGCCGGCGAAATCGAGCACACCCAGCCTGGCCAGCCAGCCGCCGTTGCCCCAGACCCAGTGCGCCACCGGACAGTAGACAAGGGTCATCCAAAGAGCGGAAAAAAGAATGAG
>CAIWTG010000272.1 GCA_903915565.1 uncultured Chloroflexota bacterium | reverse complement strand
CGTGGAATATGGGGCTGTCATGGATACGTATATTGCCATCGTCCAGCAATTTTCTGAAAAGGCCGCTGTTATCTATCATCGCCCGCGTTAGTACCTTCCTAACTCGCGCGTCGGCTTGTTCAAATACATGAATATATTGCACCAGCCGTTAAGACGGACGTCATAATGGTCTGCTCCCAAAGCACTCTGCTTATAGGTAAAAGTATTACCCTTGAGTTCATCTCCGGCCTGCAGGACGGCTAAGTTTTCTGACGCTTTACACCAGTCTTTTAAATCTCCATCCTTTAGCGGATGCCGTCCATTGTCCGTCAATAGTGTGTCGAAAGAAACCGGCCAGGGCTCTTTCTCCATATTTATCTGCAAATGGGACGAAAGTGCTCCTCGATTGAGATATTCAACTATCTGGTCTGTGACCTCAGCTATAGTCTGATTACCGTCGATCACTTTGTGAGCCAACTTACTCTGCGGGGGTTTATCTCGCCGTGCGTTGGGAATAACGATATCATAAGTATAATCAAGGCCGAAAAGATGATTTTCGCGCTTCAACCTTCGATATAAAATATTCAAGTCCGAGACATCGATGAAGATCCGAGTATCAAAAAGATCGGCCAGCTCATGTGTGATGTAGAGGAGAAATCCTTCCACGATAATCAGCGGCCGCAGGCTTACCTCAGTATCGGTAATTTCAACATTGAAATCCTCGGTCCAACCACGAGAAGGCAGCTGCGCCCCTCTACCTTCCCTCAAGCTGGATATAAACCGCGCAAACTCATCCATCATGAGGGCACTTGGATCATCGATATCAGTATAGCCCCTGGTCTGTACCGGCGAATTTATCCTGAAGAAGCTATCCTGACAGATACGCATAACGTGATAGTTCCTGCTCGCTATCTGGTCAATGACCGCTCCCTTACCCGAGCAACTGGGTCCTCCGATACCGACTATGAACGGCCTCATATCATGAGTGAAGTTATTAATCTGGGTCACCTCCTTGCCACGAATGGTCCCGCTACTCAGCTGGCATCATAGCTATCGATTGTTGGCAGCTCAGCGCTTGGGCAGGATAATATCCCTTCACCATGCTTGTGTCAATATCATCACGTTTTTTTTCAAGCGATACTAAAAAATGACGAAAAGAATCGGACAGTATAAGATTATTACAATAAACTTCAGACGTTAAAGTTGGAAAGAGTAATGATGAGCGGAATAAGAAAGCCAGGCAAAAGTACATCTCGTAATTGGTGGGGTTATCTTGTGGCTATCGGTTCGGTAATCTTAGCCACCTGGTTGAAATATTTGGCCCAACCGGCAATCATCCCTGCCGATGTGCCCATTCTTTATATACTGGCAATCGTTCCGACGGCCATTTTCTTCGGATCGGGTCCCTCTATTTTAGCGTGTATTCTCAGTTTATTGGCCTATGATTTCTTTTTTATTCCGCCACTTTACGCATTCATCAGTTTTGAGGATATTCGGAACGCGCCGGTAATAGTGATATTTCTTCTGGTGGGAGTATCATTGAGCTATTTGGCATCCAACCTGCGTCAAAAAAACATAGAGGCGGTCAGAGAGGTCGCTGCCCGGAAGCAAGCTGAAGCGGAACTTGAAGAGCACCGGCATAACCTTGAAGGTCTCGTAAAGCAAAGAACCACCGAATTAGAAAAGGTCAATTTAGATTTGGAGCAAGAAATAACCGAGCGCAGGCAGCTGCAATCGCAGCTTGAAGAAATGGCGACCCATGACCATCTTACCGGTTTGCCAAACAGAATCTTACTATTAGACCGTTTCCAGTTAGCTGCAGCGTTGGCTCACCGCAATAAAGCGAGGCTTGCCGTTATGCTATTAGACCTGGACAAGTTCAAATCCATAAATGATACGCTCGGCCACGATATAGGCGACCGCGTCCTCAAGGCAACGGGCGCCAGGTTGATCGAAGTTACGCGCGCCAGCGATACTTTAGCCCGGATTGGGGGAGACGAATTCATATTGGTGATGCAGGAGGCCAACCAGCGAGCAGACGCTACTGCCATAGCCCAAAAACTTTTGGATTCCTTTATAGAGCCGTTCTCTATCGACAGTCATCAGCTACATTTGTCAACAAGCATAGGTATAGCCATCTACCCCGACGATGCAAAGGATATTGAAACCTTGATAAAGAAATCTGATGCCGCGATGTATTACTCAAAGGATCGTGGCCGCAATCAGTTCAAATTCTTCGGCGATGGCGATGTAGCATTTGCTGAGTGAACTCGTCATTGTACAAACATCGGCATGTCTGTTAATTCATAAGTATATTTGTGACCTCACCAGCGGACGTACTGAGACCTCTTGTTCAATCGCTCTAGGCGAAAGGCAGTTCTGATAGGTTATTGGGGTTGACGGCCTACTTAAGAAACCTTTTTGCATTTTTTCACCCATCCGGCTATAAGCTCCGTCCGTTTCTATCCATTCTAGCACTATGCTCGTCTATGCAGATACAACTGCATAGAATATACCACGACGCCGCTTATTGCCGCGTCGTGGTATATGGATGCGTCTTTATAAATTTAATTTGTGTATTGCTGGGGTGTTTTCGGCTGAGGTGCGGGCAATGGAGCCGCGGGCGCTGACATAAAGCCGGTCGAAGTTATCACAAACCACATGTTGTTAAACTGCTGACCCTTGGTATCGCCTGCCACCTGGTCCTGAGCATAGTAATAAAGCGGCCAGCCCAAATAAGTGCTTTGCATCGTCCCGTCATCCCTGGTGATAGCCCTAAAATCGCCTGCCAGCAGCGGCGGCTGCGGAATGACATTTGCAGCATAGAATACCGGCCATACCTTCACGATGGCCGCGGTAGCGTTGCTTTGTTGGTAAGCATCCCTAAGGAAATAGTAGACTGTCATTCCTTTGGAATCGACCAGATAATCGCCTATGCCCGCCTTGTTGGCGATGCCAATAGTATAAGTCTGTGTTGAGGGCGTAGTGGCGGGGGCGGGGGCTTGTTGCTGTACAGGGGCAGCCG
>CAIWTG010000271.1 GCA_903915565.1 uncultured Chloroflexota bacterium | reverse complement strand
TAGGAGCGGCCGCTGATGCGCGGGTTGCCGAAGCTGGTCGTCTTGGCGCCCCAGTCGGTCGCGAATGTACATTCGATGGTGATGAATCCGGCTCCACCTTCGGATCGGCCGGCATAAGCGTAGATACACTCTTCTCTGACGAAACCGTTCTGGTCGGCGCCGCCGGTGGTGGTGCAGGAACCGCCGATTCTGTTTTTAATCTCCAGCGGTCCAAGTTTGATAGGTGAGAACAAAATTGGGAATTCGGACATTATTTCTCCTTTCCTTTTATATCCTTTTTATTTAGCACGTCGCTTAGACGTTTCGATACCTAATATTTTTGCCAGGTTAGTTCCAAAGATGCCGCGTTTGACCTCGTCGGTCACCGGCGCGAAGCCGTAACCCTTCTGCAGGTCTTCCGGCATTTCAAACGTTCTTAAGCCGATTACCGCTTCCCGGAAAAGCCCGCCGGGTCCATAAAAATCGGTGCCCCAGACGATGCGTTCGGGTCCGGCAAACTGTATCGCCTCGCCGATGATTTCTGCCAGGCGTCGCGGTGCTGCTTTATACCAGGGCATGATTAAGCTCAAGCTGATGTAAACGTTGGGGTGGCTTAAGGCAACCATGTTCAAGTCGTGGCAATGCGGCCAGCCGGCGTGGAACGCGATTATTTTCAGGTCGTAGAAGTCGTTGACCACGTCGTCCAGCAGGACGGGCAGGCAGTATTTGGCTTTGCCCGGGGGACACCAGCTCCACCCGGTGTGGATGGAAACGGTGACGCCCAGTTCGTCGCATCTTTTATAGAAGGGCCAGATTCTCTCGTCGTTGATGTACGTATCTTCCGGCGGGTAGAATTTGAATAGTTTGACGCCCCTCTCCTGTGCCATGTAATCCAGCTCCCAGAGGACGTCTTTCATACCGCGTTTAATGAACGGCCCGAGGTTGGGCTGGACGATTAGTCTGTCGGGATATTTTTCCGCGGCGGCTAACAGGTGGCCGTTGGTTGACCATTTGGTGGAAAAACCGGTAGTTTCCATCATGGATTCAGGGAGGATGCAGGCCATGTCCACGCCGTAGCGGTCCAGGTAAACGATTAACTGGTCTTCTTCCGCCATTTCCGATTTTTCCGCTTTGGTCATCGGCGGCTCTTTCCAGTGTTTGGTTACGTGGTGAGGAACGGCATTAAAGGCGCGGGCGGTTTCTGCGGTGCCCCAGACCCACTTCCGGTATTCCGGGAAGTAGTTGAAATATTTCTTGTTCGCCTCGCCGCTTAAATGGCATTCGACGTCTATCTTAAAATAGTCGTCTTTCACAAACTCCGGATATTTTGCTTTTGCCTCTGCCATTATATTTACTCCTTACCCGCAGTCCGGGTTATTTCTTTTCCGGGCGATAGCTGCGGAAGTATTTAGTCTTATTCAGGCGCTCTTCATATTTCTCATGCATCTTGTGGAAGGCTTCTCTCTCGCCCATGCTCTCGCGGTCGCGGATGAACATAAGCTCGCGCTCGTCATCGCTGTACTTGAGGTTGGTGCTGAAGGTGTGATAGAGGATGACCTCTTTAAGATTTGTTAAGCCCAGGCGGCTTAGCATATGGCGGCGGGCGAACTTGCCCATAACCACGCAGTCGCGCGGGAGGAGGGCAATAGCGGCAGCCAGGTTATGAACTTCAGATTCGAGGTCGGCTTCGGGGACGGCTTTGGTAACATAGCCGGCTTCTTCAGCCTCGTCGCCGCTGATGGTGCGGCCGGTGAGCAGGATTTCTTCTATTTTCTTGGTGTGGCCCATGACCAGCTCGAGGGGCAGGGTGGGCAGTCCGCCGAAAGCGAGACGCTGACCCATCTGGGATAATTTGGCGTTCTTGGCGCAGACTACGACGTCTGCGGCCTTGGTGATGTACAGGCCGGCTTCGATGGCCC
>CAIWTG010000270.1 GCA_903915565.1 uncultured Chloroflexota bacterium | reverse complement strand
GGAAGCCGCCAAACGCGGCACCATTATCGAGATGCTCACCAGCGATGCCTCCCAGCGCCTTATCTGGCCCACCATTAAAAAACAGCTGGCTAAGGGAAAAGCCCTCTACTTCTCCCACGGCTTCAGCATCGTCTATAAAGACCAGACGGGCATCATCCCCCCCAAAGACGTGGACGTCATCATGGTCGCCCCCAAAGGCAGCGGGACGAGCCTAAGGCGCAACTTCCTGAGCGGCGCGGGCATAAACGCCAGCTTCGCCATCTTCCAGGACGCCACGGGGCGGGCTAAAGAGCGCTGCATCGCGGTGGGCATTGCCGTCGGTGCGGGTTACCTCTTCCCTACCACTTTCGAGAATGAAGTCTTCAGCGACCTCGTCGGCGAGCGCGGTGTTCTGATGGGCGCTCTGGCGGGGATTATGGAAGCCCAATACGATACCTTAAGAGCGCATGGGCACACCCCCAGCGAAGCCTTTAATGAAACCGTCGAAGAGCTGACGGAAAGCTTAATCAAGCTCGTAGCGGAAAACGGTATGGACTGGATGTACGCCAACTGCTCAGCCACTGCCCAGCGCGGCGCCCTCGATTGGAAGCCCAAGTTCAAGAAAGCCGTCATGCCGGTCTTTAAAGAGCTTTACAAGCGCGTGGCGAGCGGGGCGGAAACAAAACGCGTCATCCAAAGCGTCGGCGGCCTTGACTACCGCGAGGTGCTGGGCAAAGAACTCACCGAGATGCGCGATTCCGAGATGTGGCGTGCCGGCAAAACCACCCGCGACCTCCGTCCCAAAGAGCCGGAGAAAAAAGGCGCGAAGACCGCCAAAGGCATCGGGGGCAGACAAAGCAACTAGGGAATAAGATGATATTACTGGGGGCGACTCTAAAAGTCGCCCCTACTTTATTTATTGCGCCTCTCTTATGACAAGTGTTAAAATAATACCAACCAGGTAATTCTCCTCAAAGGGGCAAGCATGTTTACCGGCATTATAGAAGAAGTAGGCAGTATTGTCTCCGTTAGCTCGGGTAAAATAACCGTGGGCGCCAAACAGACCCTCAAGGACTTACAAATCGGCGGGAGCATCGCCGTCAATGGCATTTGCCTGACAGTAACATCCTTTGACGAGAAGGCTTTTTCCGTAGATGTTATGCCGGAAACTCTAAAGCGAACCAACCTCGGCCTCCTGCACCCCAACGATAAAGTGAATCTGGAAAGGCCCCTAAAGCTTAACGGGGAAATCGGGGGGCATTTAGTACAGGGGCACATTGATGATACGGGCAGGGTTATCCAGATGGCTAAAGAGGGCGAGGCGGTGTTAATGCGTTTTCACGCGGAACCCGAATTAATGCGTTACATCGTCGTCAAAGGCTTTATTGCGGTGGACGGCACAAGCCTTACGGTAACCACTAAAGACGCCGAGAGTTTTGGAGTATCTATCGTCGGTTTTACACGCGCTCATACACTATTGGCCGACCGCCAGCCGGGCGACATTGTTAACCTGGAGGTGGACATCATCGGCAAATACGTCGCCGAGTTGCAAAAAACAACAAGTAAAGGCGTTACCGTTGACTTTTTACGCGACCACGGGTTCATGGTGAATTAAGGAGAAAAATGTCTTTGGCAACCATACCGGAAGCGATTAAGGATATTAAAGCCAGCAAATTCGTCATCGTCGTGGATGACGAAAGCCGTGAGAACGAGGGCGACCTTGTAATGGCGGCGGAAAAGGTAACGCCGGAAGCCATCAACTTTATGGCTACGTGCGCGCGGGGCCTTATCTGCATGCCAATGACCGGTGAAAGACTGGACGCCTTACGGATACCGATGCAAGCCAGCAACAATACGTCTAAGTTTGGAACAGCATTCACGATGTCCGTCGAAGCTAAATACGGCACCACGACGGGGATATCAGCCGCCGACCGAGCCTGCACAGTACAGACGCTCATCAACCCTAAAACCAGACCGGAAGACATCGCTATGCCGGGGCATATGTTCCCCCTGCGCGCCCGAGACGGCGGAGTGCTGGTACGCACCGGCCAGACCGAAGCAACCGTAGACCTCGCAAGATTAGCGGGGCTAAAACCTGCCGGTGTTTGTTGTGAAATTATGAACGAAGACGGCACCATGGCGCGGCTGCCGCAACTTGAAGTATTTGCCAAAAAGCATAATTTGAAAATCATCAGTGTAGCCGATTTAATAACCCACCGTTATCACCATGAACGGTTGGTGACCAAAGTATCCGAAGCAAAGCTGCCAACGAAATATGGCAACTTCAAAGTAATCGCCTATAAAAGCAATACCGACCCCGACGAACACGTGGCGGTAGTATTGGGGAACGTCAATACCGACGAACCGGTGCTGGTGCGGGTGCACAGCCAGTGCCTCACGGGCGACGTATTCCACAGCCTGCGCTGCGATTGCGGAGAACAGATTGACATGGCGATGCAGCGAATTGCAAAAGAAGGGCGGGGAGTAGTGCTTTATATGCGGCAAGAGGGGCGGGGCATCGGGCTGCATAATAAAATTAAAGCCTACGCCCTGCAGGATAAAGGAATGGATACCGTCGAAGCCAACCTGGCGCTCGGTTTCAAAGCCGATGAGCGGGATTACGGCGTCGGCGCACAAATACTCGCCGACCTGGGCGTGAAGAAAATGCGGCTAATGACCAATAATCCTAAGAAGGGAACCGGGCTGGCAAGTTACGGATTGGAGATAGTTGAACAGTTGCCGCTCACGACCAAGCCTAATCCCCATAACCGACGCTACCTCCAAACCAAACAGAAAAAAATGGGGCATTTGCTAACCATTGCGGATGCCGATGATGATAAAACACATTAAGGAGAAAAATATGGGTAAGATTTATGAAGGGAACCTGATTGGTAAGGGATTAAAATTCGGGATTGTCGTCTCGCGGTTTAATGAGTTTTTCAGCGGCAAGCTGCTGGAAGGAGCCAAGGACGCCCTCAACCGCCACGGAGTGCTAGAGACCGATGTTGAAGTAGCCTGGACCCCGGGCTCGTTTGAAATTCCGCTGATTGCGCAGAAAATGGCGGAGAGCAAGAAATACGACGCCGTTATCTGCCTGGGGGCGGTAATAAGGGGCGGTACGCCGCACTTCGACTACATTGCGAGTGAAGTTGCCAAGGGCATCGCCAACGTGGGATTAAAGACAGGCGTGCCGGTTATCTTTGGGGTCATCACCACCGATACGCTGGAGCAGGCTATCGAACGTTCCGGCACCAAGGACGGCAACAAGGGCTTCGACGCGGCGGTCAGCGCGATAGAGATGGCGAACCTGGTGAAGGGGCTTAAGTAGTCACTTGTTTCAGGACACCTTGTAGATAATGTCACCGGGGCGGACGCGTTCGGGGACTTTGATGCCAACGGACTGGCCCTTTTTAGCCTGTTTGACTTCCTTGTTCTCAATCTGCATCGAGGTCAAGTCCATTTCGATATCCGTAGTATGCCCCTTAATGTGAATCTTTTCCCCTACTTTAAGCGTGCCGGTCATATCAACGCCGGCGACCACCACATGAGCAAAAAAGTCGCTAACCTTGCCGACTGCTTTCTCCTTCATGTTTCACCTCCTTGAGGAGTTTGTGTTAAGGATTATACGCTTCAAATATTGATAAATCAATACGTCCTCACTGTCATTGCGAGAAAATAAGTAACGTAGCAATCCCATTGTCTAACCCCCTCCCCATTCCGAGATCCTTCCCCTTCCACGGAAGGGTCAGGATGACAGTAACATAATTTTGACTAATTTACTTTCAGGACATATAATGGTGCTAACTAAAGAATTGAGAGGGTGGGGCTTTGGCTAAAGCGAAAGAAGAAGAATCCGGCCAGCTGGATAAAATCGAGCAACGCATCGATATGCTCGATTCTCGTTTGGACAATATCGATTCCGTGGTTACCGCCATTGCCGAGCGAGTTATGAAACAACCAATTACGTTTAATGTCACCTGCGCCAAGTGCGGAGATAAGATTGAAGTAGCCCTCCTCGGCACCGAAAAACCAACTAAGTAGAATCCACTCCTCATCATCCCCTATTGAAATAATCAGGTGTGCTATTATACACAATAAGACCGTCACCAGGAGGTAGAAATGACGTTATCAACAAGAATTAATGAGACAAAATATAACGTTTTCAAGTGGCGCTACGAATTAAGCATACCCAAGAAGCTGGCGCTGGCGCTAGGCTTCGCAGCACTGATGGGGCTGGTCGCTCAAATGAAGTTCTTCCTCCCATTTACACCCGTGCCGCTAACGGGACAGACCTTCGGGGCTCTTTTCGCGGGCATAGCGTTGGGGACGTGGTGGGGAGGCGTCAGCATGGCATTATATGTGGGGCTGGGAGCGGCGGGAGTTCCCTGGTTCCAGGGATGGCAAGGGGGATTTGCTTATCTCACGGGGCCTACCGGCGGCTATATCATTGGGTTGATCTTTGCGGCACTTTTCCTGGGATATTTTATAGATAAATTCGTCAGGTAGCGGAGCTTCTTCGTCATGCTTGGTCTCATGCTTTTTGCCAACTTCCTCCTGATTTACGGTCCGGGGCTTTTACAACTGAATCTCTGGCTGACTAATGTCAAAGGCACACCTGTGCAATTCGGACAGTTATTAACGATGGGCGCCATACCCTTTATCGCCGGGGACGTCACTAAAGCGGTTGTGGCCGCGCTTATCGCGAGGGGCGTCACGCCGAAGAAAGCTTACGCTAAAGAGACTGATAAATGGGAAGGGTGGAGGTTGCCGTAGACAGTTAATAGTTTACAGTGAACAGTTAGGACGGCGTGCCAAAAGCATGCCGCCTCTTTATTTTCCCAAGTCAAAAGGTCGCCTTAAATTGCGCCCATAGCCGAACGTTGCTATAATAGGATTTATGAGTCAAGAACACGAACTAGAAAT
>CAIWTG010000269.1 GCA_903915565.1 uncultured Chloroflexota bacterium | reverse complement strand
TGCCATTGGCTGTCCCTTTTGCGCCACCGGCCAGCAGGGTTTCGAACGCAATTTGACCTCCGGCGAGATTATCGACCAGGTGCTTTATTTCGCCCATTACCTCCGCTCCAATACCCAACAACCCGGCCATGTCTCCAACGTGGTTTTCATGGGTATGGGCGAGCCGTTGGCGAATTACACCAACCTCTGGCAGACAATCGAGATGTTGAATTCGCCGGAGGGGTTTGGGTTGGGAGCGCGCAACATGGTCATTTCTACCGCCGGTCTGGTGCCCGGGATAAACCAGCTGGCCCAAGAAAAGCTCCAGGTAGGATTGGCGGTGTCCCTACATGCCCCCGATAACGCCTTAAGGAATAAACTCGTGCCTGTTAACCGTAAATACCCGCTGGAACAACTAATACCTGCCTGCCGCGAATATATCCGGTCATCAGGAAGGCGGTTGAGCTTTGAATATACCCTGTTTAACGGAATTAACGACTCCGTGAGGCAGGCGCAGGCACTGGCTGAACTGATTAAGCGACTAAATTGTCACGTGAATCTCATCGCGGCTAATGTTACGTCTGACCCCGTTTTTCAACCCCCGCCTCATAAAGTCATCCTGGCATTTGAGGCGGAGCTCGCTCGGTTCCATGTTAACGTCACCCTGCGTGAACGACGCGGGCAGGACATCAAGGCGGGCTGCGGTCAACTGCGTAGCCAATTCCTTAAAGAAAACAAAAACAGCCCCAAACAACCAAGAAAGCTGGGGAGAGTCAATGTCGCCTGAAAACATTTTATGGATAGTTTTTGCCGTCATAGTGCCGGTGGTACTGGTGCTGGACCTGGGGATATTCGAGCGTCGGGCGCATACCATCAAGACTAAAGAAGCCCTGCTGATGACCGCCGGTTATGTGGCGCTGGCTCTGGCATTCGCCGTGGTTATTTATTTTGTGCTGGGGCAGGATAAAGCCTTTACCTTCATCACTGGCTATGTCGTCGAATATTCATTAAGCGTGGACAATCTTTTCGTCTTCCTGCTGATATTTACCACTTTTGCCGTCCCGCGGGAGTACCAGCATAAAGTGCTTTTCTGGGGTATCATTGGGGCGATTGTCACCCGCGGTATTTTTGTAGCCTCCGGCGTAGTTCTGCTCGACCAGCTGGAATGGCTGATTTATATCTTCGGTGCTTTCCTGGTCTATACCGGTATCAGGATTGCCATTAAAAAAGACGGAGAGGTTGACCCTAAGAAGAATTTCCTTTTCCGGTTCGGCAATAAACATCTGCGGATGACCGATACCTACCGCAACGGCAAATTCATGGTCCGGGAAAATGGACATCACTGGATAACCCCGTTACTACTGATTATCTTGGTGATAGAATCCACCGATGTAGTATTCGCGGTTGATTCTGTACCGGCAATTTTGTCCATTACGCGGGATTTGTTTATCGTCTACTCATCCAATATCTTTGCTATACTGGGTTTGCGTTCATTATTCTTCGCTATTTCCGGCTTGACGAATAAGCTGGCTTACTTAACCTACGGTTTGTCTGCCATCCTGACGCTGCTGGGGCTGAAGATGATATTCGCTTCTAGCCTTTTTGCGAATTTAACGGGCATCGAAATCAATATACCGGTATGGGCGTCATTAGCGGCCATCGTGGTGATATTAGGAATAGCTGCGTTGGCTTCTTATCTCTGGCCGCCTAAAAAGAAGGACATATTGTCGGGCGAAACTAAGGACAAGTCCGGGCAATAGGGGAGTTCCTAGCTCTGGTTGTTTCTCATTTTAAGTAGTTCATCAAAATCGTGGAACCACTTGAGCTTTATTTCGTCGCTCCAGTCCGGGTCGAAGTTCGGGAATTTGGACAAAAGCAAATGCAGGTAAGAATTGGTATTTGGCATTTCGTCCCTCGTTTGTGGAATTATGGTATTTTGAACAGTTCGAATTCCAGCTTTCTTTAAAGCCGTTTTAGCTGTGTTTGCGGTATGCATCGAGCGGATGCCTTTGGTAATAAACGGCGATAGCGTTATACCGGATTCTTTAGCCACGGCGATAAAGAACTTCACACACTTACGGCTGACGTCGTCGGCAATCCGAAAGTTGCTCTGAAAAACCTCTCTTAATTGCGCATAGGTTGCGCTGCCGAGGTCGAGAGTGCCGTCGCAAGCAAAGTCGAATGACTCATTAGTAACTTTCCGGAGAAGCTGCGTTCTGGAATCCCCCTTAGAAACTACGAGTGACTTCAATCGCTCGGCAGGTTTATTGTTGGCGTCAATCAGGTTCATAAAGCGCAGGGCAGACATAAGCTGTATGCCGGTGCTGCCGGAGAGGAATTCGCCCCAGAAACTGCGGTCGATGCGTGATGGTATGTGCTGTTCCAGCCGTTCCAGGAAGTTATGGAAGGTTTTATAAGAGACATAGGGTGGGAGGTTTTTTCTTCCTTTTTCGCTAACCATACCGTTTCCTCATTTAGTCGTTTACCATTATATTCCAAAATAAAAAAAGTTACAATAAAAAACTAAATATAAATATATGGTATTCACGAGGACGATTTGCTAAACAGTAAGGACAATATTATTAGCTAGTCCTCTATATTGATAAAATAAGACTAGCGAACTGCAGATGCAGGCGCTGCAAGCATCGAAAAATAAAGATGAAGGAGGAACAACATTCCATGTCTACTAATCCTATCGAGTACCAGAGGCTAATGACGGAGATTGTGTACATCAACATCCCAGGACCAGAGGATTCCACTCCCCAAATGAACGGTAACGAGCTGCTGCATGGTTTTCTCGCCGAGCTTTACCGGTATCCGAATTCGGAGTTCAAAGAGCATCTCCTCATGCTCTGCAACAAATGGAATATTCGCTATCGCGAATCCAGGGCTAAGTAGTGCTAATTTTAAAGCATCAAGGCGTCATACGCATTAAAGGAGGCGTCAATGAGAAAAAGTAAAGTCAATGCCATAGATGTCGGAACAACCAAGATATGTACAATCATGGCGGAAAATTACGGTGATGAAGGCCTGCGTATTATCGGTGTGGGTGTTACCCCATCGCGCGGTCTTCATAAAGGTCTCGTATTAAGTCTTAGTGAGGCCAGAGATTCAATCAGGGCATCAATCCGGATGGCGGAACAGATGGCTGGACGCAAGCTGGAATCGGCTAATATCGGCGTTACCGGCCGTCATATTAACTCCACCAATAAAACCGGCACCATTGCCATTACCCGCAACAATCAGATTGTCTACCCCGAAGATATGTCGCGAGCCCTGAATATTGCCCGCAATGTTAAAGTCCCCTCGGAACAAAAAGTGCTTCACGTCATTCCGCGGGATTATATGGTAGACGGGCAAATGGGCGTCAAGAACCCCACCGGCATGCACGGCAGCCGGCTGGATGTGGAAACCCATATTATTACGGCGGCCGCAACTTCGATACGGAATCTTGTTAAATGCGTCCGCAGCATTGGCGTGGAAATAGATGACCTGGTAATGGAATCGCTCGCCAGCGCCGAAGCGGTATTGGAGCCGGAAGAAAGACAGGACGGCGTCCTGCTGGCGGATATCGGCGGCGGCACGACGGATATCGCCCTTTTCAGGGATAACACGATATATCATTCGTCAGTCTTGCCGGTAGCGGGCTACCAGGTGACCCGCGACATCTCCATTGGCCTGGGCATTACCTATGAATTGGCCGAAGAGATGAAAAAACGCTACGGCGACGTCACGCCGCGGGAAAAAGAAAAGAACAAACCCGGCAAAGAGATTTCGGTTACCGGTGACGGGCACAGCGTCTCTTACCAGGATTTGTCCGAAATTATCCGCGTTCGCGTCGAGGAATTACTGCGGCTGGTGATGCTGGAACTCCCGCAAGCAGATATTCACAAACTTATCCCGGCCGGACTCGTTATTACCGGCGGCGGCGCTAATCTTCCCGGCATTGCCGAACTCGGCCAGAAGATAACCCACATGCCGGTCAGACTGGGCGTGCCGATGCGTTTTCAGGGCGTCGGGGATGTTCTGGATAATCCCGCCCATGCCACCGGTGTCGGACTGCTTTTGTGGCAGTTGAACAATGGGGATACCCAATCACCTCGAGCTACCGATAAAGGTATTCACGGTTTGCTGAAAAAAGCGCTTCGACTTTTCGGCTAATAGGGGACTGTTTAGAGGGAGGGGAATAGCGGCAGTGGTTATGCTATTGCCTGTTGGCCAGCCCTCTTGTTAAAAAACAATAAAACTTAAATACGAGAAAGGAGCCCGATATGACCATTATCGAGGTAAAAAAGAAAAGAGCCCGTTCATATATCGAGCAACTCATGAAAAAATTCATCAGCAACCAGCATTGCCTGGCACTGCTGCGGTTTTTTGCCGCACATCCTAAGGGACGGTTCAGCAAACTGGCGATTATTCACGCCATTGACGATGAATGTAACCGGATAGAAATGGGGCAGGCTCTGGATGAAATGGTTGCAGAAAAGGTGCTCGATGTAGTTCAAGATAGTAACGTCATATATTACAAGCTGACCCAGGAAGAAGCCCTGCGGCGGCTGGTAATGAACATGGCTATCTTCGAGTGGAGCGACTGGCAGTTGGTCCTGGAACACGCCTGAGTACAATGTATGCAGATTAGTAATCGGTACACTGGATACGGTATAATAAAATAAAAAAGAAATTGGAAAAAGGATTTTATAATGGGCAGAAAAGCTGAAAAACAAGCGCAACGCAGAAACTATAAAGAAGCTTTTAAGAACGTTAAACATGGCCACGGCACCCGACCGGTGAGAAAGAAACAGGAATCGGCTCTGGGTAGTTAACGCATCCAGACGACAATATCTTTCGTAATTTGGGGGGTATCATGACAACTGGTGTAGTCAGACATCTGGTTGATCAGCGCGGCTATGGTTTTATCTCCAATAGCCAGGGAAAAGATATCTTTTTCCATTACAGTCAACTGCAGGGCATTGCCTTCCAGTCGCTCAAACAAGGGCAGGGCGTAACTTATAAGGTTGGTCTGGGAGAAAAAGGCTTTGTAGCTAAAGAAATCAAGCCTTGCGATTCTTAACACTATCTTCGCAAGGGTATATATAGTCTAAACCTTCAGTATCCAGCGTATCGGTTTAAGCTTTTCTGCATAAGGCTTAATGGAGAATAAAGCTGTCTCAAAATTTGGATTGATAATAATAGAAGGGAGCTTTTCTTTTGGCTTATCCCGGCACACAACCATTCACGCTTAACCGAAAGAATGAGCATAATTTATGGCGTTTCCACGGAGACGCGGCTGTCTCGGCGGTTGATGACGCTGCGGTCAACTATCAGTCGCCGTCCATCCTCGCCGCCGGGGCCAACGCCCAGAACATTACGATATTAGCCACCCTCATCAACCTCTCTATGGCTTTTATATGTATCAAAGCGCCAGCCTTTATAGAGCGTATCGGCAAGGGTAAAAGGGGCGCTATGACCCTGGCGGTGTTAAACTTCTGTGCCTGGATTCCGCTTATCCTGATGTTCTTTTTCGCTCCCAGTGGCATCGGCCCGAGCTGGGTTGCCGCTTTATGGCTTATCAACGTCATGCCCGGCTTGCTTTTGACCTTCCAGCGCGATAACTGGCTGTCCAATATTGTTCCGCGTGAAAGATTGGGACGTTATTTAGGCCAGCGGCTGGCGATTAAAAGCGCCTGTTACCTGGGAGCTTTTTGTTTCCTGGGATATATGCTGGATTCCATGGGCGGAATCACTTTGCCGCACTTTGCCATTATATTTATCATCGCGTCAAGTGTATCGCTTATAGACTTTTTGATTTTCAGCTCGATGCACGAACCTCGTGAAAAGCAGTTTAATTCGGTTCCAGCGCCGCATGTAAATATAAAATTCGGCCTATTTGATTTCATGGGCGAGATTAGAGCCAAGAAACTGCACTTTTTTATGACTTTCACGTCCTTGTTTTATCTTACGGTTGGTCTTAGCGGTCCGCTCTACGCCGTATATATGCTGCAGGAACAGCACTTTACTTATCTTAGCTACACGATTGTTATTGCAGCGGAGTTTCTGGCGAGGGTCATCAGCGCGCCGTTTTGGGGACGCTATGCCGATAAAGCCGGCAACATTAAGGTGTTGAAGGTTGTTTCTCGCATTATTCCTATCATCCCGATATTCTGGCTCTTTTGTTCCAATGTCGGTTATCTGGCGATGGTCCAGACGCTTTCCGGTATCAGTTGGGGCGCTTATGACCTGTGCACCCAGAATTATATCTATAAAGTCGCCCCGCCGGAGAAAAAACTCCGCTACATTGCCTACACACGGTGCTTCATCCTGTTCTCCACGGCGATGGGTGGTATCGGTGGCGTCTTCTTAATCAGAGGGGTATTCACCATCTTCGGCAGCCAGATATTAAGCGTTTTCCTGGTATCCGGGCTTTTCCGCGCTTTGGTGGTGTTGGTTTTAAGACCGAAGCTGATAGATATGGCGATGTCCTATGGCACATCTGTGTCCTCTCCTGAAGTTGAACTTGATACCACCGGACAGACAAAGGTGGTCCGCCATGGACTCTTTTACCATCGTGAAAAGCCGCCGCGGCCTGTTTTAAGCAAAGACGCCGTGAAAAACCGCGCTGCGGCATTTACCGCCCACCCTGCGAATGTCGCCCACCGCCAGCCGGTCTGGCGGGCACAGGAGCCGGTGGCGCCGACGCTGAAAAACGGCATGATTGAGCTGCCGGAAAACGTTAAAGTTACGCCGCAACAGGACTGGCTTAAGATACAACGAAATATTGAAAAGAAAAAAACGGAGGCACAAACAATGGAAACAGAAACAATGGAAATCAAACCCAGGAGACACCCTTGGCTGTACAATGAAGAAGTTGCCAGTTATTTCCGCAAGCAAACCACCGAACGAAATATGGCAGCGCAGACCAAAGCCGCCAGCGAAAAATCCAGCCGCGAAGGACTGTTTTACAACAGCGGCGCCTGGACTGACTACAAGCAGGCGAGCGTAAAAGCCGCTATACTTGAGGCAGAAAGACTGCGCGACCATGGCGAAGAAATTACGCCCGAGCCTCGTGAGAACACCTTAAAATACCGGCCCGGTATTGCCGGCACGGACGTTACTCGCTTTATGAAGATGAATAAATAGCTCGAATACGTATCATTCAGGCTGGTAAACTCGCAGAGTGTGGCAGTTTTCTTCAGTAGCGATCTAGGTTTGTCGTCTACACAAAATAGATGGCGTCCCTGGAGGGACTCGAACCCACGACCTACTGCTTAGAAGGCAGCCGCTCTATCCTGCTGAGCTACAGGGACGTAATTACACTCAAATTTAACACGAATTGAGATGGGTGGTCAATAAGGGCGGTTATTGGTTTTCTTTCTTTTTGTCGGCCCGAAGGTGTCTGATGTGCCGCCAGATATATAGCCCGATGAGGATAACAATCACCGCCGCGATGATAGGGTCGAAGGGACGCATGGCGTTTCGTAAATCGTCCCAGTGTTCTCCCAGCAGGTAGCCGCCATATGCCAGCCCGGTGCTCCAGATAAATGAGCCGGTGAAAGTGTAAACCAGGAATTTCCAGATGTTCATTTTGGCGATGCCCGCCGGCAAACTGATGTAGGTTCGGATTAGCGGCAGCAGTCGACCGATAAATACCGCCAGACTGCCGCGCTTGGTGAACCAGCGGTCTGCCGTATCCAGGTCGTGCCCGGATATGAGGACATATTTACCGTACTTATTTAAGAATGGCCGCCCCGCCCACATACCTATGTAATAAGCAACGACGGATCCAATGGTATTACCCGCCGCCCCCACCAAACCGGCCACAAAAACAAACCATACAGTTAGCCCTTGGTCTTTGATAAGCATCCAGCCAGCCAGCGGCATAATGAGCTCGCTGGGAAAAGGAATCAAGGCACTCTCTATCGTCATGAAAAGCAATACGCCTGGCCATCCAATAGATAG
>CAIWTG010000268.1 GCA_903915565.1 uncultured Chloroflexota bacterium | reverse complement strand
GGCAGCCCACGCAAGGATGGCAACACGCAGATTATGATCGAGGAAATATTGGCGGCGGCGAAACAAGCCGGTGCAGAAACAGACATTTACCTCGTTTATGATAAAGATATCAAGGGGTGTGACGGCTGCGGCGCCTGTGCCCAAACCGGCGGCGTCTGTAAAATCAAGGACGACATGCAGTCGCTTTACCAGAAAATGGAATGGGCAGACGGCATTGCTTTTGGCAGCTCGGTATATTTTAACTATGTGACCGCGCAGGCTAAGGCGGTTATAGATAGGACATTCTGTTACCTGTTCAGCCATAAGCTGGCCGGTAAAGTAGCCGCTCCGGTTCTTTCGCTCCGGCGTATAGGAGCAGGCCAGACCCGCGTGCAGCTGGAAGGCTGGTTCATCACACAAGGCATGGTGGCTTTAAAGGGCGCGATAGGGTACGGCCCGGGAAAAGGGGAAGTACGGGAGGGGGTTGGGGGAGGAATCGGCACCACCGCCATGGAAGAATGCCGCGCCACAGGACAAGAAATCGTCGCCTGGATTAAGAAACTCGGCGGGAAATAAGTTTTAAATCTCGTAATTCGTGCCTAATTTTCCTACTTATCTTTCCTGATGCATTATTATGTCAACAGCTCTTCTGTACGCACACTACACGACATAACATATATTGTGCGCCCCAGAAGTTTCATCTGATAAGGGTGACATAATAAAGTGTGGTGATACAGTGCGGTTTAACTTAATTTGATTTGTTCTGAATTCGTGATTGAGATTGCCACCCTACGCTAAAGCTTCGGAGGATAAACCACGTCGGTGCGCTCCTCGCAATGACAGCAAAGCTCTGGGATACGCTCGTCTTTCATATTTCACCCCTACCCGGAATGGTAACGCGCACAGATTTTGATTGTAGCGTATGAGAGCTTTGAAAGATGGTTAGACAAGACAACCGAGAAGGTAAGGTCGGACTGGATTCTCGATTACCGACTTAAATACGGGACAGGCAGGTCGAAAATGACGTTTTATATTAGCGGAAAAGCAAGAACGTCCCGGCTACGGCCGCGGCCATACCTAAAGCCACCTTCCAGGTAAAAATCTCGCCACGGCGGTTGATCACGAGAGACAACAGGAATATAAACAGTATCTCAACGCTCACCAGGGGCGCCACAACGTTGGCCGGACTACGCGCGAGAGCGGCAAAATACAAAAGCTGACCCGCAGCGGTGAACAAACCAGCTATAACCATCGGTAAAACGTTCTTCTTTATGTTAAGTTGTTTAAAGTGGTCGCGGCGCTTTTTACTGAATAACCAGAGCAACAATATTATTCCCGCGGCGGAATAAGACACAAAGTTGCCCACTACCGCCGAACCGACCTCGGTGACCGCCGGCTTGATTAAGACCGGGGTAATACCCCAGCATACCGCCGCGCCTAAAGAGAGTAAAATACCCCTAACCTCATCGCTGTTGAGCTTTCTCTTCGCTCCAGACGACAGGCCCTTCTCCTGACTGATTAAAATCACGCCCGCCAGCATCAATAAAGCGCCAAAACCGATGTAGAAAGTAAGGGTTTCACCCAGGAAAATCCAGCTCAAAGCGATGGTTACGATAGTGCTAAGCTGGGTAATCGGGGTTGAACGGTTGGCGCCGATGCGCCGGAAGGCGTCATACGCCCAAAGACGCCCGAGAATAAAGTGGATAATGCCCACAGCCACTAACATCCCCAGGGCTTTAAGAGAAATTGAGGCCAGATAGTGCCAATCGCCATTGATGGACATAGCGATGGCGAATAATGGGATGCCGGCAAAGATGCTGAATGCGGTGACGGTGAAAGCTTCGCCAGCCTCTCCGGCGGCTTTTCTAACGAGGACGATACCAACGGCGAAACTAACGGCGGCGATGAGCGCCAGGACTAAACCTATATCCATGTTAATCTATAGAGGAAGGCAGGGTCGGAACCGATACAGCTCCGGCAATTAGCTCTATAAGCCTGCGCAGCCCCCAGCCTTTGGATGCCGAAACAATTACTGTATTTTCGTCAGGGGTGAGGCCGAGGGAGGCAATAATGCTTTCCATACCCTTCCCGTCAACCGGTTCATCGGGGAACAGACAATCTATCTTGTTAAGTATTGTAACACGTCTCTTATCTAAAAGCTTAAGTTCACCGAGAATTTTCTCCACTGCCTGGCACTGTTCCGGGGCTTCCGGCGATGAAATATCCACTACGTGT
>CAIWTG010000267.1 GCA_903915565.1 uncultured Chloroflexota bacterium | reverse complement strand
TTGTTATTTTGGATGAGATAAATGTCGCGATGAAACTGGGATTGATAAACACGGGTGATGTTGTCGATCTTATTAAACATAAACCGAAATCCGTAGAGCTTGTTCTGACCGGTAGAAATTGTCCGATTGCTATTAAAAATATGGCGGATCTTGTTACGGATATGCGCGAGATCAAGCATCCTTATCGTCGGGGGATTGACGGACGGCAGGGGATCGAATATTGAAATATAAAATTTTATTTAGTTAAAGTATAAAAAAGCCAGTCTTTATCTATTGACTATCATTATTTATATGATATATTAGATGTGTAAGGCAAAAAAAGGAGGTAAGTAGATGGACTTTATTAAGGTATTAATTAAGTCGGTTTTAGAAGTAAAAAATTTTAAAGAAAAGGGGGTGAGTAAAATGACAAAGAAAATGATAGCAGTAGCAGTTGTGATGGCGGTAACGCTCGCGTATACTGTGGCGCCGGTAATGGCGTATACAGTCATTCCGACTACCTCTGTTCAAACCATAACGGCTACAGGTACTATCGCTGGTAATACGGTAGCGTTCGCGGCTGTCGTGACTGATACGGCAGGCGCTGGTTCCGGTTCGACGGTAACATTCACAAGTCCGAGCGGAAAGACCAATTCGGGCGCATTACTGAATATCACGGGCGGGACCAACTTAGCCGGCGCGAGAGTCATTATCTATACAGATAACGACTTATTGTTCACCGATAAGGCGAACGATCCGAGGGCAAAGTATACGGGAACGGGCGGCACCATCGATCCGACCAAGGACTATTCCGGTAGTGACGGAAGCGGCATGGTCGGAGCGGTTGTGAAAGGTTACATTGCTTCGCTCTATTGGGGCGCCAGCAATACACCCAACACGCCTGCGGCATACACGTTCGCTTACGATACCAATGGCAACCCGACCAACGCAAGCTGGGTCGTAGACAAGTGGCATAAGCGTACATATGTTCCGGTCAGCGATGCGACCGGTTTGGATACGATGTCTCTATACCAGCCGGCTAGTAACGTTGCCGAATCGAACGTTGCTAACGAAGGGACCGGTACATACAAAGCGCTGTATCCACAGTATTGGGATGTCGACTTGTACGACAAGCCGGCGAGCGATACTTCGCGTAAAGTTGCGACTGCCGCGCAGGCGCTGTATAAGAACATAGCTACGGTTGCATACAGTATACAGGCCGTCACGACAGGTACTGACGCAGGTTATTACGATTGTCAGATGCCGAAGTTCAGTACATCTGATACAAGCGATTACGTCACTGCAAGGCTTGGAAAGGTCTCAGGTACGAACGACGCGTTTATCTATCTTGCGATAGGCGGTGATTTTACAGGACTGCCTGCTCAGACATATAGCACTGGGAATTTCTGCGTAGCGATGGTGCAGGATGGTTAATGAAATTGGCTAAACCTTCTTTTCCACAAGACCAGAAAAGAAGGTTTGGCAGGGGGAAGGTTTAGCTATATTTCAAGCTTATCCTAAATCCATAGCCGTAACATAAAGCAGCAACAGGAGTGCAATGAAAAATGGTGCAAGAAGCCCGGAATTGTGGGATCGCACGGAGTCTATCCCGAGCAGGACAATTTGGGCTGCACCTGTGATACATACATTTATAGTCTGATAAAGAGAGTGATATCCTTGGTGCAAAAGGTAAACTCGTAGAGATACGGGGGCACAAAATCACGGGTCCCACGGCGTGAGGAATAGCGCGGGATGGCCGGATTGCCAGCAAGGTAAAGTTTGGCGGTCCGGTTTTTTATTGCAGCGCAAAGGGGATGAGCGATATGCGAAAGATCAAGTTCTGGATACTTACGATAGCCGCGATCCTCGCCCTTGTCTCATTAAGGGATAAGGAGGTCGTCCTCCACGTGCCCGATGCCAAACAGCTGGTAGCGGAAGCCTACCAGTCACCGGCCGGTTCGCAATCAGGGCCTATCGGCGGCAATGGTTTGGCTACAGGTAACTCTTCAGGCGCAGGCAGCTCTTCATCGAATTCCTCTTATGACAATTTGACAAATTCCGGTGGAAATAATTCGTCCGGATCTTCCGGGTCTTCGCAGGGAAGTAACTTATCACAACTCGCGTCTTCAGGGACAGGTTCAACAAATAATGCCGCCGCGGCGCTTCAGCCTGTATATTACGGGCTGGGGTCGGGCGGGACAGTGACCGATACATCCAATTCAAATTCCACAACAGGATCTGGCTCCGGGTCAGGCAGCGGCGGTTCCGGCGGGAGCAGTTCTTCCACACAATCGCCGATATTTATAACCGGCCTATTGCCTGATAGCGCGAAAGAAGGCGTAGATGTTATTATTCAGGGCGCCGGGTTCAGTTCAACAACTTCCGAAAATATTGTAAAATTCGGTTCAACTCAAGCAACCTCCGTCCAGTTTGTTTCCGGCAACCAATTACGCGCGGTGGTTCCGGCCGGCCTGACAAGCGGGTTTACCGGTATTACTGTCGGCGTGGGCATAGAAACGAGCAAACCGGCAATATTCGACGTTCTCAAGGACAGCTCAAGCGCGGTATTTATCGACAATACAAGCGCTCTTATTCCCACAGGCCTTAATTTAACGGATTCATCGATAGTCAGGTTTGCCGATATCGAAGACGATAACGACATGGATCTTTTGGTGGTTGATATTACTTCCGGCAAGATACATTTATTAATGAACGACGGCACCGGCAATTTTACGGATGAAACTTCAGCGCGTGTCCCGTCCACTATCGCGAATAACGCAGGGCTCATAACGGACGTTGCTTTCGGCGACGTGAATAATGACGGCTATGCGGACCTGGTGATCAGTTACTCACAAGGTCAATCCGTCAAACTTTTAGTGAATTCCGGGACAGGGACATTTA
>CAIWTG010000266.1 GCA_903915565.1 uncultured Chloroflexota bacterium | reverse complement strand
GTTTCTATATCTTTAGCGGATGGCTCCCATTCGTGCGGGTCCAATCCATTAGGTATTGAGACAATCACAGTTGCTTGGTCACCAACCAGGTCTTTAACTATAGAGCCAAGGATTGAATAGGTAACAACAATAGACTTCTTGCTGCTATCAGTTGTGCTTACGCCCGGCTGACAGGCCAGCATGGTAAAAAGGAGCAGCACCGTAAAAACGGATAGTAATACTAATTTGCCTCTCATCTTGCCGTAGCCATTCATGATAAATCTCCCCGCGTAATCCGTTTCCTCCAGTAATGCCGATATAGAATCAGCACTATAGAACCTATAACCGCTATACTTGCTATCCACCGTGCCGTGGGAAAACCGGCGATAGTCCAGACATCAATTTTCAGCCCTTCAAGAATGAATCTCCCGATACCGTAATAAATGAGATAAACCAAAAATAAATCTCCATTAAAAAGTTTGATCTTGAATTTTCTCCCGATTATCATAAGTACAATAAAGCCAGTCAAATCCCAGATAAATTCATAAAAAAAGAGCGGGTGGTAATAATCGTAAATTTCATAACCGGGGAGGCGGTGAGCAGGGTCAATATAGATAGCCCAGGGAAGGTCGGTAGGATAACCATAAAGCTCCTGATTAAAGAAATTGCCCCATCTGCCAATGGCCTGTGCCAGGATAAGACCGGGAGCAACGATATCCAGCCAGCGTAGCGTGCTGATTTTTTTCCACTTGGTATAGATAATGATTCCTAGGGTACCTCCGATAACAGCGCCATAAATCCCCAGTCCGGCAAATCCGAATATTGCTGATGGGTGTTGGCTGTAATAGCTCCACTGGTCTATAACGTTGTAGAGTCGGGCGCCGATGGCGCCCAAAGGAATAACGATTAGAGCCATGTTAAGAAGATGATGCAGCGGTTCTCCGCGCCTCTTTGCCTCTATATAAGACACTATTAAACAAGCAATTACACCGGTAGCAAGCATTATCCCGTACAGATGTACAGAAAAAGGACCTATGTTAATATCAGATATCACTACAATGTCATCCTAATAATATTCATCTTGAAGGAACACTTTTATCTTGATTGGTTACAACGTTAATTAATGTTTTTTTATTGCACTCGCGGCATTGTCCCAGGAATTCTAATAAATGACTATCAATCTTAAATTTGTTCTCTTGAGCCAGACGGTGCTCCAGTTTATCCAGGTCGCAGTCTGTAAAATCAATCACCTTGCCACAATCGGAACAAATTAGGTGGTGGTGATGCTCGGAGGGGCGGCGCATTAAATAGCTGCGGCTACCGCCGCCGGCATGCATCTCACAGATAAAGCCCAGCTCCGTAAGAATTTCGATGGTGCGGTAAACCGTCACCAGCCCGACGGAGGGGTCCAAGCGAAGAACTCTTTCGTGCAGAGCGGCCGGCGTCAGGTGCTCATGAGAATTCATAATGACGCCGATTATGACACGGCGCTGCGGCGTAACTTTGTAGCCGTGCTTGTGCAGGGCGTTTAGCATTTGTTTTTCGTTATAGACCATATAAAAGCCAAATGAAAATGTTTTTCAATTAGAATTCTAGCATTATCACGAAGAAATATCAATAAGAAAAATGGGGGAGGAGGATAGTCCGGAAGGAGGAAAACACCACAATATTATTGTTCTGAACGCGAAATATGTGGTAGAATCTAAAAGTACGGCGACTAAGATGTGCGATTATGCGCATTGAATTTGACAATATATTACGCTTATTGATATAATATTTAACATTAAGTAACGGATTGCGTGAGGAATAATGGAAAAGACTCTGCAATTGCTATCGGGAAATGAAGCCCTGGCGTTGGGCGCCTATCACGCCGGCGTGCAGGTGGCTTCCGCTTACCCCGGCACCCCCAGCACCGAGATACTGGAAAACCTATCGCGCTTTAAGGACATTTATGCCGAGTGGTCGACCAACGAGAAGGTGGCCATGGAGGTGGGAATGGGGGCGGCTTACACCGGCGCGCGCGCGATGGTCTCCATGAAGATGGTGGGATTGAACGTAGCCGCCGACCCGTTTATGGCAGCATCCATCACGGGGATAATCGGGGGGCTGGTAGTAATTACCGCCGACGACCCGCAGATACACAGCTCGCAGAACGAACAGGACAACCGCCATTACGCCCGACTGGCTAAAGTGCCGATGTTGGAGCCGAGCGACAGCCAGGATGTTTACGACCTGATGGGTTACGCCTTTGAAATCAGCGAGGAGTTCGATACGCCGGTGCTTTTCCGCACCACCACCCGCATCGCCCACTCCAAGAGCGTAGTGGACGCCAGGAAAAGCCGTAAAGTGAAAAATGCGCAGCCGGCTTTCCTTTTCAATCCGCAAAAATACGTCATGCTGCCCGTCAACGCTTTACCCCGCCATGCCCTGGTGGAAAAGCGCATGGAAAAGCTGGCGGTTTACTGCGAAACATTCCCGATGAACCAGATTATCTGGAATAAAAAGAAAATCGGCATCGTAACCAGCGGCGTGGCTTATCAGTACGCGCGGGAGGTATTCCCGGAGGCGTCATTCCTTAAGCTGGGCATGACCTGGCCGCTACCGCAGAAAATGATTAAGGACTTTGCCGCTAAAGTGGAAAAGCTCATCGTCATTGAGGAGCTGGACCCGTTTTTACAGGAAAACATCAAGGCGATGGGCGTCAAGGTCACCGGCAAGGAGTTTATCCCGCTGGTCGGCGAACTCAATACGCGCATCGTCACCGAGAGTTCCATCGGCGCCGGTTTGGTGCCCGAATCCGAAAAACCACAAGTACTGCCGCCCGCCGAGGGACTACCAAAGCGGCCTCCCCTGCTTTGTCCCGGCTGCCCCCATACCGGCATCTACTACACGCTGAATACCGTCGGGCAGCGCTCTAAACTACTAGAATCTAAAGAACCGCAGGAACCCAAGCTGATTATCACCGGGGACATCGGGTGCTATACGCTGGGAGCTTATCCACCCCATAACGTCCTGGACACCACAGCCTGCATGGGCGCGGGCATCGGGCAGGCACTGGGGATGGAAAAGGCAGGCGTTAAAAGCAAAGTCGTGGCCGTCATTGGCGATTCGACATTTTTGCACTCCGGCATTACCGGGCTGGTGGACGCCGTTTATAACGACGGGCACATCACCATTTTAATTTTAGACAATCATACCACCGCTATGACCGGACACCAGGAACATCCGGGCACCGGTGTCTCGGCGCAGGGGAAGGAAACCCAGGCGGTGGATATCGAGAGTTTGTGCCGCGGCATCGGGGTTAAGGACTTGAAGGTAATCAACGCCTTTGACTTAAAGGCTTTAAGGGCGGGGCTGCGCGACTCGATAGACCGGGAAGAATTATCGGTCGTTATCGTGCGGGGGGCTTGCGCCATGCAGGTAAGAAAACGCGAACATCCGCGTAAAGTTGATACAGAAAAATGCACCCAGTGCGGCGTCTGCCTGAAACTGGGCTGCCCGGCGATACAGACAGTCGACGGCAAGGTCTACATCGAGCCGACGTTATGCGCGGGGGATATTTGCGCATTGTGCGAGCAATTATGTCCGGTTAAGGCGATAAGCGCATGAACATGAAAAAGATGGACGTTTTAATCACCGGGGTGGGGGGACAAGGGGTAGTCCTCGCCTCGGACATTATCGGCGAGACGGCAATAGCCGCCGGTTTTGACGTGAAAAAAACCGATACGCTGGGGATGGCGCAGCGGGGCGGCAGTGTGGTCAGCCACGTGCGGATGGGGGAAAAGGTGTGGTCGCCGCTGATTAAAGAAGGCGAAGTCGACCTCATCCTCGCTTTTGAAAAGCTGGAAGCAGCGCGGTGGAGTCATTACCTCAAGTCGGGCGCGGTGGTCGTCATCAACGACTACGAGCAGCCGCCGCAATCGGTCAGCCTGGGGCAGGAAAAATACCCCACCGACAAAGAACTGGTCGCCGCGCTGAAAAGACGCACCGACAAGATATACATTATCGACGGGAATAAGAAAGTGAAAGAACTGGGCAACGTCAGAACGCTCAATATCTTTATGCTGGGGTGTTTTGCCGCCTTTGCCCCGATGGACGACAAGTTCTGGCAGGCAAGCATCACGCAGCGCATGCCGGAAAACATTAGAGACATTAACCTTAAAGCGTTTGCATTGGGCAGAAAGGAAATCGAGAGTGTCCGTATCGGAACGCACTAAAAAAGGGATGGAGCTGGGGTCGTGGATTAGGCGGATGTTCGAAGAGGGCATCGCCATGAAGCAGAAGTTCGGCGAAGAGAACGTCTATGACCTTTCGCTGGGCAACCCAGTGATGGAACCGCCGCGGGAATTTAAACGCGAGATAAAGCGGCTGGCGAACCACCCTTTTAAAGGCATGCACGGTTATATGGTCAACGCCGGCTACCCGGAAACGCGGGCGGCGGTCGCCAAACAGTTGACTAAAGAGACGGGCATCCAACTCACCGAGAAAGACGTCATCATGTCCGTAGGGGCGGCGGGGGCGATTAACGTGGCCATGAAAACGATTCTCGACACGGGAGATGAAGTAATCGTCTTCATTCCGTGGTTCGTGGATTATTTTAACTATGTGGAAAATCATGGCGGTTTAGTCAAACCTCTCCCTACCGATGAAAATTTCTTCCCCAGGCTAGACGTCCTGGAAAAGAACATCGGGCCGAAGACGAAAGCCATCCTCATCAACTCTCCCAACAACCCCACCGGCGTAGTCTACACCCCGGAAATACTGACAAGGATGAGTGATTTACTCCGGAAAAAAGAAAAAGAATACGGCACGCAGATATTTATCGTCAGCGACGAGCCTTATAAAAAGATAATCTACGACGGGATGAAATATCCGTCGCCGCTGAATTTCCATAAACACAGCATCATCTGCACTTCGCACTCTAAAGACCTCTCCATCCCCGGCGAGCGCATCGGCTACGTGGCTGTACATCCGGATATTGAAGACCACGACGACATGATTAAAGGCATGGTCTTTTGCACGCGTGTGCTGGGCTTTATCAATGCGCCGGCATTCATGCAGAACGTAGTGACGCACCTCCAGGACGTGACGATACCGGTGAAAGAGTACCAGAACAACCGCGACTTTCTCTACAACAACCTCAAACGCATGGGCTACACCGTCAATAAGCCGGAGGGGGCGTTTTATATCTTCCCCAAGTGCCCCATCGAGGACGATGTGGCATTTATCCGCGAGCTGCAGAACGACCACCAGGTCTTGACCGTACCCGGTATAGCCTTTGGGATTCGCGGGTACTTCCGGCTGGTCTACTGCGTGGAGCGGAAGCTGCTGGAAAAAGCCATACCCGGCCTGGAAGAGATTGCCAGGAAATACGGCTTGATGAAATAGCATATCCCCCCAACCTATTGACAGCCTTTTATTGATGTAATACAATAGGCTTACTTTTTCCAAAAAGGCAACTAAGAAATGACCACACGATTCCATATCGGAGTTAAACAGAACAGGAAAACCGCTCAAATGATGACGGTTCGGGCAAGGTGTGTTTTTATTTTATAGAAGATATTATAAGAACGATATAAGAAACACGCCAAGCCCGGAGAGAAAAACCCGGGCTTAATTGTTTTATAAGGAGAGTTTTGTATGAGTGAATTCTTAACCGACTTAAGCTACGCGGCATTAGCTAAAGCCGTCACGGAAAACTGTTACGCCCTGACGCCTTTTAACTTCGGATGGAAGTGGGCGGAGACCTATAGCGGGGACGGTGTGGACTGGGTGATAACGGACGTTCACTTCCCACCCTGTAATGCAGCCTTCCATACTAACTTAAAGCCAGAAGACGTAGACCGAACGATAGAAAAGTTCCAGGAAAGAGGACGAGCACGGAAAATGCCACTGCAGTGGTACATCGGGCCGGAAACGCGGCCGATAGATTTTACCAAAAGGCTGGAGGCGCACGGTTTTACTACCCACGGCGACGGCGCCGGCATGGCGGTAGACCTGCATAACATGAACGAAAGCGAACCGGTGCCCGCCGGGCTGGAAATAATCGAAGCTAAAAAGGATGGAGACATAAAGGCATGGTGCCACATTACCTGTGTGGCGTTTGGCGCGCCTACCGACGCCGAACCGGTTTTTGTAGAATTGATTAAACGATACCAAAAAACCAAGTTTCCGATGAAGTTTTACCTTGGGCTGCTGGACGGCAAGCCGGCATCAACATCCGGCTACTTTTTGGGTGAAGGGGTGGTGGGAATATACTTCGTGGCAACGCTGCCGGAGTTCCGCCAGCGGGGCGCAGCCTTCGCGGTAACGCAAAAAGCCCTAAAAGACGGGCGGGCGCTGGGCTACAGGGTGGGGATTTTACAGGCTTCCAAAATGGGCGAGCCGGTATATAAACGTATGGGTTTTAAAGAGGTTTGCCGGGTGAGTTCTTATACGTGGTTCCCGGAAAACCAGCAACCCAAAGAAAAGGAGCTATAAGTCAATGGAAAAACCATGGATTGCCAAAAATAAAGAGTGGCGAGAAAAACTGCAAAAATTCGTCAGCAAGGTGACGGATAAAGAATTGAATCTGGTCATTTATAAAGAGGGCTGGACGATTGCCGTAATGCTGGGGCATTTGGCGTTCTGGGATGAGCGGCGAATTGAATTGCTGAAGCTATGGCAGCGGAACGACTTTACGGCGTCCGGTATCGAAGGGACGAATATGCACATCATCAATAACGCCTTAGTACCACTTTTCCTGTCAGCGTCGCCCCGTAAACTGGCAGAACTCGCCGTTGATACCGCCCAGAGGGTAGATAAAATAATCGAAGAACTCACGGACGATGTCGTTAAAAAGATTAAGGCTTTAAAAGAACCAACCGCTCTGGACCGCGGTCACCACCGCCAGATGCATCTGGATGAAATTGAAGCGTTCTTAAAAACTAAAGGAAAAAAGTAATTAATTCGCCTCCGGCGTTTGCAATCTTAAAAAAAACTATGCTATACTTTTTGAGTGCTTCGAAGCCATAAAAAGCTCCGCGGGTACAAAAAATAACAGATAATTTTTCCGAATATTCAGAGGTCC
>CAIWTG010000265.1 GCA_903915565.1 uncultured Chloroflexota bacterium | reverse complement strand
GGTAGCATCAGGGTCGAGGGTGCCAGCATGTCCTGCGTGATGTTCGCCCGTCAGGCGCTTTACCATCGCCACCACCCTGAACGACGTCATTCCGGATGGTTTATTGATGTTTAATATACCGTCCAAATTAAATACGCTTTCCTGCGAAGTTGTTGATTTTTAAATGGAGGATTTGATGCCTGGTATTTTTCAGGAATTGTCTTTTTGCGTGACTTCGTCAATGAGGCGCAGTATTTTGTCGCCGTGCTCTATTGAGTTGTCCCAATAGAAGTGAAGCTCGGGGGTGTAGCGCAAATTTATTGTTTTAGCTAAAGCGGTGCGTAAAAACCCTGCCGCGAAGTTCAATATCCCCAGGATTTTCTGCTCTTCCTGCTGCCCGCTCAAGGAACTGATGTAGATTTTGGCGTTTTTAAGGTCGGGCGAGGTGACAACTTCCGTCACGGCGATGAACTCGTCCAGTCGCGGGTCTTTGAGTTCCTGCCGGATAAGCTCGCTGATTTCACGCCGTATGAGGGTATTAACGCGTTCGATGCGATGTGACATGATACTAATCCGTTCGGCGGTTATCTGCGGGATTTTTCTACTTTATAAAATTCCAGTACGTCGCCGACCTTAAAATCGTTAAAGTCCTTGACGCCGACGCCGCATTCATAACCGGCTTGTACTTCTTTAGCGTCATCCTTAAAACGTTTTAGACTGATAACAGTAGACTCAACCAGCGTTTCTTTGCCCCGCCTCACTCTTACCTGGGCATTGCGGGTTACCTTGCCTTCGGCAACCATGACGCCGGCGGCTTTCGCACCTTTGCCGGCGGAGAAGACCGCTCTGACGTCGGCTCGCCCCTCAATAACCTCGACGTATTTCGGTTCCAGCATTCCTTTCAGGGCTTTTTCTACTTCATCAATCAGTGTATATATGATTTTATAAAAACTTATATCAACTCCGGTAGTATTCGCAAGATGTTTTGCCCCCTCCGTGGCGCTAACATTAAAACCGATGATGAGGCCGTTCGAAGCCGCCGCCAGCATCACGTCGCTTTCGGTGACGTTACCGGCAGCGCTGTGGATGATTCTAACCTTTACTTCTTCACCGCCTAGCCTCTCCAGCGAAGTCCGGATAGGTTCAAGGCTGCCCTGAACGTCGGTCTTGAGAATAACGTTAAGCTCTTTAACCTTACCCGTGTTAATCTGGTCGTAAAGGTTGTCAAGATTGACGGCTTGGTTTTTGAGGGATTCTTTTTCTTTTTCAGCGCGCCGCCGGGTTAAGATTGCCTGGGCGTGGCGTTCGTCGGTGGCGGCAGTCAATGTATCGCCTACTTCCGGTACCTCATCCAGACCCAATATTTCCACCGGCATAGAAGGTTCGGCTTTCTTTATCCGTTTGCCGTTATCGTTGAACATGGCGCGCACCCTGCCCCACGTCGTCCCCACCACCACTGTATCTTCCTCTTTAAGCGTGCCGGACTGTATCAGTACTGTTGCCAGTGGTCCCATCGTCTTGTCCATTTCTGCTTCAATGACCACTCCGGCAGCTGGCAAATTCGGGTTGGCTTTCAGTTCTTCCATTTCCGCCACGAGCAGCACGCTTTCCAACAATTGCTTGATGCCTTTCTTTTCTTTGGCGGAAACTTCTACGGCGACGATATTGCCTCCCCATTCTTCTATCACCAGTCCAGCTTCGGTGAGTTGTTGTTTGACGCGGTTCGGGTCGGCGTTATCTTTATCTATCTTGTTAATCGCTACGACGATAGGCACTCCGGCTGCCCGGGCGTGGTTGATGGCTTCTTTAGTCTGCGGCATGACGCCGTCGTCCGCCGCTACCACCAGAATCGTTATGTCGGTGATGTTGGCGCCGTGGGCGCGCATTGCGGTGAACGCCTCATGCCCCGGAGTATCTAAAAATGTAATTTTCTGGCCGTCTATCGTTACCTGATAGGCGCCAATATGCTGTGTAATGCCGCCGGCTTCGGAGTCCACGACGTTGGTTTTCCGAATAGCGTCGAGGAGCTTTGTCTTGCCGTGGTCAACGTGTCCCATCACGGTCACTACCGGCGGACGCGTCACCAGGTTGGCCGAATCTTTGCCGTATTTCTGCTTACGCCGTTTGCCTTCTTCGACGGCGCTGGCCAGCAGCTGGTCTTTGATGGGTGTCAAATGAGCTTTAAAACCGAAGCTGGCGACGACCGATGATGCGGTTTCGTAATCAATCACCTGATTAATGTTGGCCATGATGCCGTTGCGCATCAACTGCTTAATGATGCCAATCGAGTCAATTTTCAGATTGTCCGCCAGCTGCCGCACGGTGATGGAACGCGGCAGGTCGATAACGGGGGTGTTATCCTGCACCGCTTCTTTGGTTGGCTTTTCTGCCGCTGATGGTGCGGTATTTTGTGATTTGCTGGCTTTAGCCACTGGTTATCTCCTTTAGTATTTCTCGACCGGCTTGACCGAGTCGCTCTCGGTCATTTTGGTTTATTTTCCCTTTTAATGAGTGTTCCAGTTGATTGCCTTTTAAAATTTTTTCCCAGCATGCCAAGTCCCGGCATAAATAAGCTCCCCGCCCCTCCATTTTCCCCTTGATGTCTATTCCTACTTCTCCCGCCGGTGTGCGTACCAGTCGCACCATTTCTTTTTTAACTTTTATCTGCCGGCAGGCGATGCAGGTTCGCTGTGGTTTGACCTTGCCGGTTGTCGCGCGGGGACTAGAAATATTCCTCGTCCTCCTCTTGAGTGAAATCGTGGGTTCTCTTTCTGCCTGCCTTGCCGCTATCTTCACTGGTATCTTTGACAAAGCCGCCCTTCTTTTTCTTTTTGGCTTTAGTGGGTTTGGCTGTTTCTTTGGCTCGTCTGGGCGCCATAATATCTTCGGCAAAGCGTAGCTTAGGTTCACCTGCCGATTGCTTCACTTTTATCTGCGGCGGCATTAATATCTCTGCCGCTACCGGTTCACCTTCCTCTTCCTCCTCTTTCT
>CAIWTG010000264.1 GCA_903915565.1 uncultured Chloroflexota bacterium | reverse complement strand
GCTCTTTTGCCGAACGATTGATATAATAAAAAATTGTTGGGTCAGTTTTTATCATGACCATTGTATTCCCCGATAGCTCAACGGTAGAGCGGGCGGCTGTTAACCGCTAGGTTCTAGGTTCGAATCCTAGTCGGGGAGCCAATTATTTACCCCCAGTGTGATTTTTTCTTTCAAAAGAGTTATTATAGGTTAAACATATATTCTTTTAAGGAGAAGGCGATGGCAAAAGAAAAAGTAAAAATACTAAGTTTTGATAAACTAAAGAATAAGGTGCGGGAACCAAACGTCGTCGAACTAATGCCCTGGAAATCCATACATCATCAAATCAAAGAACCTATGCTTACCGGTATGGGCAACATGGATGTCAAGGATTCGCATCTGGCGATGGGGTTTGCGCGCATTACCGAGCCGGTTACGATGGGCATGCCGACGCATAAGCACCCGCACGACCAGTGGATATGGCTCATCGGCGAACCGGAACACTTCTACGAATTCGACGCCGACGTTGAAATGACGTTAGGAAAGAAAATCATAAAAATCAATTATCCCTGTTATATCTTTATTCCCAAAAACATCATGCATTGCCCGCTGGCGGTAAAGCGTGTCGGCAAGCCTTTTATCTTCATCGATGCCAGGATTTCCGAAGAGGCATCGGTACGTCCCAAGGCTTATAAGAAACATGCCGCTGTCAAATACATCGCAAATCCTAAAAAACAATCCACAAAAAAGTAAAACAAAAAGGGGGCTTCAGTGAAGCCCCCTTCGTTTTTAACTAGTGTATAAACTTACTTAATATATTCTTTAGCCACCAGTAGTTCGGCGGTCAGGATTGCGCCGCCAGCCGCGCCGCGGTTGGTGTTGTGATGCAGCCCCACAAAACGGATATCGAAAACGTTGCAGGGGCGCAGCCGCCCTACCGTAACCGCCATACCGTTACCGGCGTCCCTATCCTTGCGGGGTTGGGGTCGGTCGGGCTCATCGCGGTAGATAATGGGTGGGATTGGAGCGGTGGGGAGTTTAAGTTCCTGCGGGAGCGACTTAAAGCCGCGCCAGATTTTTATAACCTCGTCCAGTTCCGGTTTTTTACCGGCGAACTTAAGACTGACACAGGCAACATGCCCATCGGTTACCGCCACTCGGTTACAGTGCGCGGAAATTTTAATACTAGTATCGGGAACGATTTTGCCGCCCGCTACTTTGCCCAGTATTTTAGCCGGCTCGACTTCGGACTTTTTTTCTTCGTCGGCGAGGGTGGGCATAACGTTATCGATAAGGTCGATGGAGGCAACACCCGGATAGCCGGCGCCGGACACCGCCTGCATGGTGGAAATAATCATTTGCGAAATTGGATACCCCGCGGCTATTAAAGCATAAATTGGCAGCATATAGCTCTGGATGCTGCAGTTGGGCTTAACGACGAGGAGGCCTTCCTGCCACCCGCGCTGCTTACGCTGTTGGGGGATGATATCCAGGTGGGTGTGGTTAATCTCCGGAATCATGACCGGTACGTCTTCGGTGGCGCGGTGTGCCGAGTTGTTGGAAATCACAGCGAAACCTCTGGCGGCGTATTCTTCTTCCAGTTTGATGATAGATGGTTTATCCAATTCCACCGCCGAGAACATAATGCTGCACTTTTCGACGGCTTTGGCGACGTTGCTGGCATCCTCAACAACCATGCTGCGACAGGCTTCCGGGATATTGGCATCCATGTGCCAGCGTCCGGCTACCGCGTCGGTATATTTTTTACCGGCGGAGTTCGGTGATGCTGCGAGGTAAACGACCTCGAACCACGGGTGGTTGGCGAGCAGCTTTAAGTAATTCTGCCCCACCATACCCGTAGCCCCCAGAACACCCACCTTAAATTTTTTGTTCATTTTAGTCCTCGTGTATTAACAGTGATACGTAAATTATAACAGACTTGCGTTAGCTAAGCACCCCTCCAACTATGAATTTTTTCCCTGTTTCTCCTATATTACTTAACCCAATAAAAAAGGGAAGCCCGGAGGCTTCCCTCTATCATCCGTTGGTTTTTAAAGATTTTTAGAGTTCCATCTCCTTGCACTTGGGGTCGATAATGAGCTTTGGTTCGGTGACGGACTGGACATCTTTAGGCGTTAGGCCAGCCATCACTTCTTTAAGTACCATGCCCTTGGGCGTAATTTCTATAACCGCGAGGTCGGTGAAGAGCATGCTGACGCGGCCCTCGGCGGTGGCGGGGTAAGAAAGCTCGTTAACGATTTTTAACTCACCGTCTTTGGTGGTGTGTTCCATGGCGATATAGAGCTTTTTGGCTCCAGCGCAGAGGTCCATCGAACCGCCGACGTTGCCGACGAACAGGCCGCGGGAGGGGTTGGACCAGCCGGCGTAATCGCCGCGGACATTAATCTGCAACGCGCCCATAACCGCAACGTCAATATGCCCGCCGCGAATCATGGCGAAAGATTCGGCGATATCAAAGTAAGATGAACCGGGTAAAGCGCAAACCGCCTGGCAGCTGGCATTAATCAGGTCCTGGTCAACATCATCACCATCGGCCAAAGCGCCGGTCTTGAGCATGCCTATCTCGGCCTGCAGGTAAACATCCTTACCTTCAATCCAGTTGCTGACCAGCGTGGGGATGCCGATGCCCAGGTTCACGTACATGCCATCCTGGATTTCACGGCTCACCCGCAATGCAATCATTTCCCGTGGGAGACCTTCTATTTTTTGAGGAGACATTTTATATCATCCTTCCTTTTAGTCAATGGTAATAGCGAACTTGGGACGCTCGACCTTTACAACGCGATTAACGTAGATGCCGGGGGTATGGACATCGTCTCCATCCATTTGACCGGGCTCGACGATGTTTTCCGCTTCGACAATGGTAATTTTAGCAGCGGTGGCCATAACATGATTGAAGTTGCGCGCCGTCTTAGCATAGCGGAGGTTGCCTTCACGGTCGGCTATCTTGCAATGTATGAAAGCGAAATCCGGCTGCAGCGCATACTCTAAAACGTATTTCTTGCCGTTGATGATTTTGGTTTCTTTAGGAGTCCGTTTTTCTTTAATTTCGTTCACGATATTTTCCATGACCGAGCCGACGCCGGTTGGGGTATAAAAGGCGGGGATACCCGCGCCCGCGGCGCGATATTTTTCTGCCATCGTGCCCATGGGGTAGATTTCCAGTTCTATTTTACCGGCCCGGATTGCCTGCTCGAAGGGGTCGGCCATGCCCTTGCTGGCGGAGCGGAAAAGCCCGTAGGAATCAATGACTTTTTTAATCTGCCCGTTGAGGGTCAACTGTTTCAGTTCATCCGCGGCGCCGAGCATTGGACCGCAGCCGCAGGCAAGCGTCAGGTTTTTAGTGCCTTTCTTAATGAGCGCCTGCAACAGAGCCCGGGGCACACCGCAGGCAAAGAATCCCGGAATAGCAATCATCACGCCGTCTTTAACGTCCGCAATGGCTGCTTCCAGGCTGGGCAAAACTTTATCCATGAACGAGTTGCCTCCTTATAATATTTTTGAAGTTGCGCGCTGGTTCTTACAGTAAAACCCGGGATAAAAATGACTCAAGATTATCAAGCACAACCTGTTTATTATAACGATTTTTTACGCATTCTGTCAAAAATCGCGATGCTGACGAATCCAATTGAAAAAAGCGTAATCATCGCTTATTATAAAGAATGGGCATGTGATGAGACACCAACCAGACCAAACCAACACCATAACTTTTTTAGGAACAGCCGGCGCCCGGTTCATGGTTAGCAAACAGCTAGCTGCTTCGGGGGGAATCTGGCTGAACCTGGACGGCACACAGCTCCTCCTCGACCCGGGACCGGGAACCATCGTCCAGTATAATAAAAGGAAACTGAATGCGGAAAAATTAGCCGCTATCATCCTCTCCCACCGCCACCTGGACCATTCCGGGGATGTTAACGTGATGGTGGAAGCCATGACTAACGGCGGATTCAACCGCCACGGCAAGTTTTACGCCCCCGCCGACGCTCTTAACGAAGAGCCGGTTATATTTTCCTACCTGAAAAGTTATATCGAGGGCATTGAAGTCCTTGAAGCCGGCAAATCCTATACTATCGGCGAGGTGACATTCTCCACGCCGGTCAGACATCAGCATTCGGTGGAGACCTATGGCATTTTTTTCCAGACCAAGGAGCGCCGTTTTGCTTATATCGCGGACACGCTGTACTTCGAGGACTTAAGTAAACACTACCAAAGCGAACTGCTGATTATTAACACGGTCTTTGTGAAGCCCTTACCGCCCATCCAACACCTGGCGATACCGGACGCGGCGCGAATCATCACCGAGATAAAACCTAAAGCGGCTATCCTGACGCATTACGGTATGCACGTCTGGCAGGCGAACCCCGGGAAAATCGCCGAGGAACTGACGCAGCAAACGGGGGTAAAGGTTATTGCGGCGCGGGACGGCATGATATTCGATCTGGTAAAACTGGAGGAAATTTAAAAAAATGGATGCAGAAAAGTTCGAGCAACTGGTTGCCAAGGCTGTAGAAAGTTTGCCCACGGAAATACAGGACCACCTGGAGAACATCGACATCATCGTGGCGGATGAACCGACGCCCGAACAAAAGCGTAGCCGGCGTTTGGGAAAGAATCAAATGCTGCTCGGGCTTTATGAAGGTATACCTTTAACCAAACGGACGTACGGCTACACCGGTGTGATGCCGGACAAGATAACCATTTTCCAAAATCCATTGGAAGCCCTATGCCGGAGTAATGAAGAAATCATTGAAGAAGTACGCGCGTGGTGCGGCACGAGATTGCCCACCACTTTGGCATTAGTGACGACCGGCTGAAGAGGATGGGGAGGTATTAGTTATTCCAGGCTTTTCACCATGTAGTCGCCTTGTGAGACATAACCAAATTCAGCCCGGTAATACTCTTTAGCGCCCGTCCCGCTCAAGATAACCATCCGGTTCGCTTTAAACTCTTGTTTAGCTATTCTTTCTGCCTCACGCAAGAGCGCCTTGCCGTAGCCCTTATGCTGGGCGGCGCTTTCATTCTTCAAGCTTAGCGGAACTTCCGGCCCGAAGATATGCAGCTCTCTGATAATTGCCTCGTTCCCCTTTTTCCCGGTACTTAACGCCGGGACAGGGCGGGACTGAATCCTCAACCGCAACAGGCCAAAAAGCGTTTCATTATCGTCCTCAAAGGAGAGGAAGATTTCCTTGCCGCCGGTAGCTGTATAGTCCAGCCTCGTTAAGCGCGGCTCGCCGATGTTACGTCCTAATACCGTTCGGTGGCCGTACTCGCGGCAGCGCGTGCAGTGACATTCGATACCCTGCTGTTTCATCTTTTGCCTGACGATATCGCGGAGGGAATCCTTAAGCCCGGCGACGATGAACTTGGAGGGGATGTCGCGCAGGACGCGGGAAATGCGGACGTATTTGGGGACGAGGGATTTTATCCCGATTATCAAATTAACCATCGCCTCGTTAGAGTAGGGCTGGTAGCGGCCATCCTGGTACCATTTTTCCAGTTCGGTGCTTTGCACAACCATGGTGGGGTAGAGCTTTAGTCCGTCCGGCTTAAAACGGTCGTCGTTAAATAGTTTACGGGACAGCTTTAAATCTTTTTCCGGATTTGAACCGGGTAAACCGGGCATCCAGTGGTAATAGACTTTAAAACCGCTCTCACGGAGGCGTTTAGTGGCATCAACGACTGCCTTAACCTTATGCCCCCGCCGCACCACCTTATAAATTTTATCGTCCAGAATTTGCACGCCCAATTCCACCCGTGTAGCGCCGAACTCCAGCATGCGCTTTATCTCCGCCTCACCACACCAGTCGGGGCGAGTCTCAATGCAAAGCCCGGTGCAACGGTGGCGGGCGGTTTCGTTAAGCTTTTTAGCGTCCTCCAGCGACACCGACTCCACTCCATTGAGAGCATCGTAGAGGTCTTTCACGAACCGAAACTGGTAATCAATGGGCTGGGCGAGGAAAGTGCCGCCCATAATGATGAGCTCGATTTTGTCGGTCGGATGTCCCATGTCCTCGAACATCCTGATTCTTACCTTGACCTGACGGCCGGCATCAAAGCCGCTGCTCTTAGCGCGCAAAACCGCCGGCGACTCCGGCGTATAGCTCTGGGGGGCGTCCTTATAGGTGGGGCAATAAAGACACTTGCCAGGGCAGTTGGCGGGTCGGGTCATCACCGCCAGGGGCGTTACCCCAGAGATGGTTCTTGCAAATTTCCTGATGGTAGTCATACTATATTATTAAGTTTAGCAGATAGGCGCTTATGTCAACAACGCAGGAAACTTATAACACAATAGCCGCATCCAGGGCTAACTTCCGGCACCACACCAGATTCCAGGTGGAGCTGGAAGAACTGGCGCGAAGGTGGCAAAAAGGCAAGCTGCTTAATGTCGGCTGCGCTCACGGGCCGGACTTTGTGCCTTTTAAAGAGTCGTTCAAGCTGCATGGGGTGGATTATTCTACGGAAATGCTTAAATTGGCTAAAAAATATGCTAAGAAGAATCAATTCAAAGTCAGCTTAAAAGGAGCCGACGCGCGTCAACTCCCCTACACTAACGATTCCTTCGACTATGCCATTGCCGTCGCTGTTTATCACCACATCGAACTTAAGGCAGGAAGACTACAAGCCCTGAGAGAGCTCTACCGGGTGCTGAAACCGGGCGGGGAGGCTTTTATAACGGTTTGGAACTGGTGGCAGCCGCGGCACTGGTTTCGGAAACAAAGCCTCATGCTTCCCTGGAAAACAAAGGAGAAAGTACTTTACCGTTACTATTACTTGTTTACCTACGGCGAGTTTGAGGCACTGGCAAAACAAGCGGGGTTCGAAGTGATAACGTCACACCCGGAAAGACGGTATAAAATCCCGGTAAAGCTATTCTCAAGAAATATTTGTTTGCTGGTGAGGAAGTGACTATTTGACTGCGGTGATGTAAAACCGTTTATTGAAGTGCTTTTTCTTATCTTCCCGGCCGGTATAGTTAAAAGTGTATAAACGGATAGATAGACGACAGAATTTTTTGAAAATAATTTGATAGGCGAACCAACAACCGTTCGTTAGAAAGAGAAAATGCTGTAGAACGAGCAAGAAAATGTCAGCCAGGTTAAGGGCTAAGCAGGGCTTTTTTTAACTCGTCTTTAAACTGAGAGGGTGTAATGGCAATAATCTGGTCGCCGGGCTGGACTATGGTATGAGCCACCGGGACGTGAGCCGAGCCTTTGCTGGGGATTATCAAAGCGAGTTTGGCGTCAGTGGGGAGAATGATGTCTTTAACCATTTTCCCGATGACGGCAGACCGGGCAGGAATTGTCACATCAACGATAATCAGCCCTTGTTCATCGAGGGTGAGCAGTTGCGTTACGGGATGGGTGGGTACTTCATGTTCGATAGCTTCGATGATTAGGTCGGTGGTGTTGACCGTGACATCTATGCCCAATTTTTTAAAGAGGACGGCGTTCGTAGGGTTACGGAGGCGGGCGATGGTGCGAGGCACATTATGTTTGTGTTTAGCAACCTGGCAGGCGACCAAGTTATCTTCGTCGTCACCGGTGACGGCGACAAACATATCGGCGCGGCCGGTGCCAACCTCGGCGAGGGTCGCGGCTTCGCAGCCATCCCCACGGAAGCAGACGCCGCCTAACTCATCCGTGATTGTTTTGCAGATGCGGGGGTCTTTTTCCAACACCAGAACTTCATGCCCTTCCCGGAGTAAGGCTTTGAGCAGGTAATAGCCAAGGCGGCCGCCGCCTACGATGATAATATACATATATTTATTCCGTGCCTTCTATCTTTTCTCTAAATAACTCGGAGATTATCTTGGTGGGGCTTAGCGTTTCCAAGCCTAATGCGCTGTACAGCTCTTCCCGCAGGGGGTCATAGATGCGGCAGACAACTCGGGGGACATTAAAAATAAATTTGGCTATCTGGCAAGCCATCACATTACGATTATCGCCCTGAGTTACCGCCACGAAGACGTCCGCGTCTTCAATGCCCGCTTTTTTCAACGACTCTTCGTCAATACCATTGCCGAAGAGAGCCGTGCCGCCGAAGGAGGCCGGCAGGCGGCGGAAACTATAGGTATCATTATCAAGAATAGTCACTTTATGACCGTCTTCATCGAGCTGGGTGGCTAACCTGGCGCCTACCCGGCTGCATCCCATCATTAAAATTTTCATATCTTAACCTGACTTTACTTTTTTATTGCTGGTAAAGTATTACCGGGCAAGGTGAATTCTGTAAAATATAAGGAACGACGCTGCCCAGACTGAATTGCCCAAAATGCTGCTTGTGGGTGATGCCCATGATAATCAGACTGACACCTCGCTCACCGGCTTGATCAATAATAGCGGGGCCTACGTCTCTCGCCTGAAGAACATCGGTCTCAATTTCATAGTCTTCTTCGCTGGCGGCGTTTTCGGCGTTATCGAGGATTTCCTCGGCTTTTTTAATCTCTGAATCGATTTCAGCGTTGATCGGTAAGGCTCGCTTAATGGCTACTACTGATACCGCCCAGACTTTACCTTTATCCTTCTTGGCTAGCCGGCAAGCCAACTTAACAGTTTCGGCGTCTGAATTGGTCCCAGATACCGGCACGAGTATTTTTTTAAACACTTTCCCCTTCTTTGTACTATATCAATATAACAGTGGGAATTATAACGCTATTGGCAAGAAACTACAATACCTCTTTATCTTCCCGGTCATCTTTATGATATATCTGCTGTTCTTGGGACTGCTTGCGACGCCGACGTTGGTAAATGAAGAAAATAATTAAGCCGACAGCTAACCAACTAAAGCCAACAATGCGACCAATGGAATGAGTATAGACCACCATAAACCAGGTGGCAAGAGTCGCCAATCCACCCAAAACGGCGGTAACGGGGATTTCTCTGCCTTTTATTTTTATGTTCAGGGGTATTTTAAAAGGTCGTGGCAGATTGGGCTCTTTAATACGCAAGGCTATTATGGAAAGATGGGCTGTTGAATAGGCAAGGACCGCGCCGAAAGCGTAAAGGTCTACAAGGAGTGTAATCTGACCAGATGCGATTAAAATACATGCGATAACGGAGAATATTAAGATAGCATTTAAGGGCACACGAGCCCGTTTGCTGACACTACTGACCGCAGCCGGCAGCTGGTGACGCTGCCCCATAAAATAAGCCAGGCGTGATGCTCCTAACATACCAGCGTTGGTAGCGATTACTAAAATGGTTACAGCAAGAAAAGCTACCCAAAAACTTAGCACCGGCCTGATAGCCACCGGCATAATGTTGGCAATACCCATAATGGGATCCTGTAAATATTGTGTTGTTAAGTTGGTAACCCAAGAACCATCAGGAAGTTGGTGTACCGGGTAGGCACTTAGAGCTGTCATTGATAGAAGAGAATAAAGAGCTATTACCGCGAGAAATACCAACAGCACTGCCCGGGGGATGCTTTTTTCCGGCCGTCGAGCTTCGCTGCCCAAGTTGGATACCGTCTCGATGCCTGTATAGGCTACCATAGATATCGATATACCGAAAATGAGCTGATTCAAAGTAGGCGCTACTCCCCAATGTATATTATGAATAAGAGTAGGCAGGTTAATAACTAATACGACACCGAGTATCGCAATGGTTACTTGGGTTATTAAATCGACCAGGACAAGTATCACATTTAAGCGTGAAGAAGCTTGAACACCCTGGATATTAATGAATGCCAATGCAATTATTATTACAATGCCAATGACACTGTTGAGACCTATAACACCCCCTATTTGCAGCTCTTTTATAATCGGAAAGAAATATCCCAGATAGTTAGCCGCAGTGAAAGCAGATATTGACATGGTAAAGATATAGTCCAGCATCAGTACCCAACCAGCGACAAAGCTCACCCAGGGATTAAAAGCGCGGTAAGCGAAGGCCCCGGAACCGCCAGCCTCGGGCAGCATGGTGGCTCCTTCGGCATACGTTAAGGCGGTAAACAAGAAAATGACGCCGGAAATCAATAGAACTATGGGGGTCATGCCCAGAGCCGACATGGCTACTACACCTAGCGCATAATAGATGGAAGAACCTACATCTCCGTAAGCAGCGCTAAATAGGCCAGGTACTCCTAGAACTCGTCTTAAGTGAAAGCGGGTGATGCGCTTGGGGCGGAAAAATTTATCACCAGGTTTAGAAATCCAGTTATCAGACATATGTCGTCACTAAAAACAATAAGACTATTTTAACATAAATTCCTGAACAAAAATATACTGTACATTTTAAGGTGCTGAATGTTTACGGATAATTTATATTTTTCACTATGTATAAACTTGACATTTGTATTGTTATTATCTATAATATTGCCAATTGGCACATTTTTTGTGCATAACAACGATGATGATTAAGACAAGAGTGTTTGAAATGGCAAATGGGAGATATTGCAATCTCTCGGCTTTAGCCAGGGCAATGGGG
>CAIWTG010000263.1 GCA_903915565.1 uncultured Chloroflexota bacterium | reverse complement strand
TCCACAGGGTTAGGTTACAAAAGAAACATAACACATGATATCACTTCCGTCTGTAACATTCCTCACACAATAAACATTAGCTTCAAAATAGTTTAACTGCTATAATTAATTTCGGTCAGCAATATCCCACTATATAGAAAGCGTGTATATAACATGGATACAAAACAAATTCAGCAAATCAAGCAGGCTGCCGCTAAAATTAAGGAGAACGTCGAGCGCGTTATCGTCGGTAAGGGCGAAGTTGTCGAGCTGGCTATCGTTGCCCTCCTTTGTGAGGGACACCTCCTCCTCGAGGATGTGCCCGGCCTCGGCAAAACCGTCCTCGCTAAATCTCTCGCCAAATCCCTCGGCTGCTCCTTCCGTCGCATCCAATGCACCCCCGACCTCCTTCCCTCCGATATCACCGGCACCTATATCTTTAACCAGAAGACCGTCGACTTTGAATACCGACCCGGGCCCGTTATGTCCCAGGTTGTCCTGGCGGATGAAATTAATCGCGCCACTCCCCGCACCCAAAGCGCCCTGCTGGAAGCCATGCAGGAGCGTCAGGTCACCACCGAGGGCGAGACCCGTCCTTTGCCCCGCCCCTTTTTGGTCATGGCGACCCAGAACCCCATCGAGCTGGAAGGCACTTTCCCCCTCCCCGAAGCCCAGCTCGACCGTTTTTTAATGAAAATCCAGATTGGTTATCCTTCCGAGCAGGACGACCACATTATTCTCTCCCGCTTCCGCGCCAATGACCCGCTGGAAGAGCTGGAGTCCGTCATTACTGCCGCCGCTCTGATAAAGATGCAGAAAGCCTGTCACGATGTGCACGTTGCCCGCGATGTCGAGGACTATATCATCCGCCTGGTGCACGCCACCCGCCAGCACCCCTCCGTCGAGCTGGGTGCCAGTCCACGCGCCATGCTGGCGCTCTATAACGCGGCGCAGGCGCTGGCCGCCATCCGCGGCCGAACCTTCGTTACCCCCGACGATATTAAGTACTTGATGACGCCCGTGCTGATTCACCGCCTGATTCCTAAGTCCGAGAGCCGCCTGCGCGGACAAAAAGCGGAGCAGACGCTCAAAGAAATCAGCGACTCTGTAGCCGTGCCCGTAGAAGAAGAGGGCGCCGCAGAGGCTTAAAGGATGAAGGGCGATTACTGGATTCTCCTTGCCGTAATCATTCTAGTTATCGGCCTGGTGCTCCATCAGGTGCCGCTGGCTCTGGTAGCTCTACTTTTTATTCTTACCGGCGGCGTATCGCGCCTCTGGAATAAGTATTGCCTCCGCCGTGTTGATTATAAACGACGCTTGAGCCATAATCAGGTTTTTTTTGGCGAGGAAATCACGCTGGAGATTGAAGTTTCTAATCGCAAGCCTCTTCCCCTACCCTGGATTAAGATTGAAGACGAGCTTCCGGAGCAGATGGTTCTCTTAAAAGGCAAAACATCGGCCTCGCACGAAGAGCGCGTTACGCTTACTAATATCTTCCCCATCGGCATGTATAATCGCGTCAAACGCCGTTTCCCCATAAAATGCCCCCGCCGCGGCGCTTTCCTTTTTGGGCCCACCCGCATCCAGTCCGGCGACCTTTTTGGGTTCTTCCGGCGTGATATGGAAATTGACAAAATTGATTATCTTCTGGTTTATCCCCGCCTGGTGCCGCTGGAAAAACTGGGCATTTCTTCGCAGCAGCTCTTTGGCGATATCCGGCTTAGACACCACCTCTTCCAGGACCCCGTGCTCACCGCCGGCGTGCGTGAATACTACCCCGGCGACGCCCTTAAACGCATTCACTGGAAAAGCACCGCCCGTACCGGCCGACTACAAACTAAAATCTACGAGCCTACTACTACTATCGATATCAGCATTTTCCTTGACGTCCGCACCCTGAGAGAGTACCTCTGGGGCAGCATCGACCAGCTGCAGGAGTTGGGTATCATTGCCGCCGCCTCGCTTTCCCAGCATGCCCTCAATGCCGGCTTCCGCGTTGGACTCTACGTCAACCAGATTACACGCTTCTCGCACGGCCTGGTGACGGTACCCCCCTCCAGCCACCCCGACCAGATGGTGCGGGTGCTGGAAGCATTGGCGCAGATTCACCAGGTGGAATCCCTAATGATGAGCCGCTACATCCGCGAGGAAGCCTCCAACCTCCCCTGGGGCAGCACGCTGGTGGTTATTTCCGCCCAGCCTGACGAAAAGCTGATGGCAACGTTACTAGATTTAAAGAGAGTTGGTCGCAGTGTAACCCTAATCGCCATCGGCAGCGAGGTCAAGGATGTGAACGCCGCTCATTTTCCTGTTTACCGCGTCTCTGACAAGGTTGCCTGGGAACTGACAAAAGAAATTGAGCTTAATGAAGACTTGGACGCAAAATAGTTATGAAGATAGAGATTTTTAAAAACTTCGACTGGCTGGCGGTAGTCTTTTACCCGCTGGCGGTTGTTTTAATGGAAGCCTTCTGGTTTACTCCCTGGTTAACCTGGATAGGCATTTGGCCGTTTTTCCAGCAAGTCCGCCCGGTTTTAAGTTTGGCTTCCGTCGTTATCATTCTCATGGCCTCTCTGGTGATTACGCGTATCTTTACACCTCGGCAGTGGTCTCTCTGGAAGATACAACTGGTCATCATCGGCAGTGGATTAATCACCATGCTCCTTGTCCTCGCTGTGGAGTATAGCGACGGCTATACCTTCCTTTCCGCGGGCTGGTTCAGCCATATTGTTGAAATGCTGGGGAGTACCTTTAGTCATGCCAATACCGTCGCCGTGGCCGTACCGGCGATGATTTATCTCTGGTGGCGGGGTATCGGATTGGGGCAGTCCACCTCATATTTTAAGGATATCTACCGCTCCTTCCTGCTGGGGATGGCGGCGCTGGTCGTGTTAATTATCTTCTGGCAGATTAGCGCGTCGTCCGGCAGTATTCCTGGTCCGGGAGCGGATATCGGTATAAACGTTATCGCCTTTTTCTTCTTCGGTCTCCTGGCTATCGCTATCAGCCATCTTTATAACATGCGCCGCGCCATGCCCAAGGAAGAAGCCGGGTTAACATCGGTCTGGCGCTGGCTGCCAGTGATGCTGGGCGTTATCGGCTTGATGATTCTCATCGGCTTCGGCGTGGCTTCTTTATTCTCGCCGGGTTTTATCGATGCCATCGGCCGCGGCGTACAAGCTGTCTACGATTTCCTAAGCAAGATATTCGAATATATCATGTGGCCCATCATCTGGATTGGGCAGGGTCTGGTGTACGTCTTTAAGTGGTTCCTTGGTCTGTTTGCTCAAAATTTGCAGGACCAGACGCAGACAAGCGGCAATATGACGCAGCCGTTTCCAGATCAGGGGGGGGCGAAAGAACTTTCGCCCACAGCTATTTTGGTTATCAAATGGGTCGTCCTGGCGATTATCATTGCGCTGGTTATCTTTCTGCTGGCTAAAGCCATCTCGCGTTACCGCACTCGTCATGCCAGTGAGGATTTGGATGAAGTCCGCGAGTCGCTCTTTAGCTGGAAGGGCTTGAGGGACGATTTGAAGGAATTCTTTAACTCACTGGGGCGTCGCCGTAAACCCGTCAAAGAGCCCGCATATCACTTTGGCGAAGAAAGCGGGAGGCTGAATATCCGGGAAATCTATCGCCACATGCAGTGGGAGGCGGGACGTTCCGGTATCGCCCGACGCCGTCACGAGACCGCCGAAGAGTACGCCCGACGCATTAAAAACATCGTGCCGGACAGCGCCCGGCCATTGGGCAACCTGACACAGCTGTATGAAAACGTGCGCTACGGCGAAGAAATGGCTTCCGTGGATAAAGAGACTAAAGCCAATAGCCTCTGGCAAAACCTCAAAGAGATGATTATAAAGCTCCGCGGGAGTTAATGCTGTTTCTGGGGCGTCACCATCAGTACCGGCAGGCCCGAATGTTTGAGGATATATTCTGCGGTGCTGCCCATCGTAATGTGGCGAAGTCCGGAATGCCCGTGTGTGGCGATGGCTATAAGTCCGAAGTTATTGTCATGAGCATAGTCAATGATGTTCTGGGTAGGTGTTCCTTCCAGCACGACACACTCTACTTTGATTCCCATTTTTCTCAAGGGTGCTGCCTTGGCTTCCAGGTAATCCGGTGATTTCTCAATTTCCTCTTTGTTGTGCTCCAACCCGCTTTTGGTTTGCACACGTCCGGCAGTTTCACCCGGTACTCCGATGTGTATTTCCACGCCCGGAATAGGGACTACTTTAAGCAACACAACCTTTTTGAATTTTTTGCTGTCCCCGGCGATATAAGGCAGTATCTGTTCGGCTAAAAGCGAACCATCCAGGCAGACTAATACTTTCTCGAACATCATTTTTCACCCCCCCAGAGTATTTGCGAACAATTTCAAGGATATCACAGTAATTTGAACGTAGCAATAGAACGGCCGCTCAATGCTAACAAAAAACGGGAGAGTCCCAGTAAGAGCGGGCGCAGCCCCCTCTTATAATAATCCCCCTCTCCAAACGAATTATACTCAATAGAGTTATTTAACTGGTTTGGAAAGGGGGTAAAGGGGGTGAGGAAAAGAAATAAGGCTCGAATTACTTTTTACGCTTCATCCGCCGTAAAAGCCATCACGTCATCAATCTTTTCCGCGTCGCAAAAAAGCATTACCAGCCGGTCAATCCCCAGCGCAATGCCCCCGCACTCCGGCAGCTTTTTCATTGCCTCCAGGAATTTTTCCGGCATTGGCATTACCTGCTCACGTTCGTTTTTAATCTGCTCTATCGCCTCCCGGAAGCGCTTTGCCTGCTCCGCCGCGTCTGCCAGCTCGCTGTAAGCGTTAGCCAGTTCCAACCCCCCGATGAACACCTCCGCCCGCTCGGCAACTTTAGGATTTCCGGGGTTTAACCGCGCCAGCGAGGCTTGTTCGGCTGGGTATTCTAAAAGCACCGTTGGGCGGTCTTTCGCAAAACCCGGCAGGACTTTATCAATAAAATCAACATCGAATTTTTCTGGGTCGTTTTTAGTCGTAGGGTCCCAGCCGGCGCTCTTTAGATAGGCTTCGCTGACGGTTATTCTTGGCCACGGTAGGCTGATGTCTATTGTTTGTCCCTGGTACTTGATGGACTTTTTAAATCCTAGTTTACCTGCCACCGACGTAATCAGTTTTTCCGTGTCCTCAATGATTTTCTGGTAGTCGGCGTCCCGGCGGTACCACTCCAGCATGATGAATTCCGGGTTATGCCATCGTCCCCGTTCCCCTTTACGGAAGCAGTGGCTGAACTGGTATATCTTTTCATACCCCGCCGCCAATAAACGCTTCATATGGAGCTCCGGTGACGCCGCCAGGTACCAGTCCTCGCTCTGAAAAGGCACGATGAATGCCTCCGGGGCAATGGCTGGGGCGCGGATAGGTGTCTCTACTTCCAGGAAGTCCTGCTCGTTGAAAAAATCGCGGATGTATTGAAATATTAAAGCCCGCCGTTCCAGGTTTTGTCGCCGGCGGGCTAGTCGTATTACTTCGTCCTCTGGCATTTTATTTACCGGTGGAAACACGCTCCAGGTAAACGCCGGTGCGGGTGTCTATCTTGATAACGTCGCCAACCTTGATGAAAGCCGGCGTGTCTACTTTGTAACCAGTCTCCACGACGGAAGGTTTCATCTGCGCGGTGATGGTGGCGCCTCTAAGCGCTGTTTCGGTATCGATTACCTTGAGGTCTATCGTGATGGGCAGCTGGAGATCGATGGCTTCGTCCCCGAACATCAACACGATAACCGTCTGCCCTTCTTTAAGGAAGTTCTTTTTTATACCGAGCGTTTTTTCCGAGATGCCGTGCTGTTCGTAACTCTTGGAGTTCATGAAAATATACTGGTCGCTTTCCCGGTAGAGGTACTGCTCTTCTTCGGTAGTCATTGAAGCGGCATCAACCTTTTCGCCGGAGCGGTAGGTCCGGTCGGTAACGCCGCCGTCGCGCATATTCTGCATTCTCAACCGGTAAACCGAGCGGCCTTTACCCGGCTTGGTAAACTCGACTTCTATAACGTTGTAAAGCGCGCCGTCAATCACAAGCTTGGTGTTTTTCTTGACACCGGAAATTTCAGTATCCATTAATGCTCCTTCTGGGCTGGTCAGATATTGATTAACCTCTTATCGTTTAATATTATAGCATCAATGTCGTTTAACAGAAAAATAAAAACGTTATTTTTTCTCTGCCAACAGCTCGTGCGCTTTCTTCAGCCATGTTGTGAGCGGGATTTTCATGCCGCACCGGTCTTCACAAATATTACATTCGTTACAGTTATCCACTTGGTGCTTTTCCAGTTGGTAAAATTCCCGCGCCGCAGCGATGTCGTTATACATGACGGCGTCGTTAAAAATTTCAAAAATTCTCGGCGCATCAATGTCCTGCGGACAGGGCATACAGCCCCGGCAGGCGGTGCAGGGGATGGGCTTTAACGAACGGTAAGCGTCCCGCACCCGGCTGACGACCAGTTCCTCCGGCACGGTAAAGCTCGCCGCTTTAACGTCGCCCGCCAGCGCGATGTTTCCCTTGACCTGCTCCAGGCTGCTCATGTCGCAGACGGCCGTCGCTATTTCCCCATGATTCCATACCCACCTTAAACACCACTCCGCCGGACTCCATTTAGGCTCGGCTTCCGACCATATTTTGGACACGTTTTTCGGTATTTCTTTTGTCAGCCGGCCTCCCTTTAGGGGTTTGGTGGCTACCACTGCCAGTCCTTTATCCGCCGCATAGGAAAGCCCGGTAACTCCCGGGTGGTGGTCGACATCCATAAAGCTGTATTGAAACTGGGCGAGCGTCCAGTTATCGTAACCCGCGATGATTTCCCGCAGGAATTGGTATTCATCGTGGAAAGAGAACCCAATGTAACCGATTTTCTTTTCGGCGATGGCTTTTTCTGCGAGATTGATTATTTTAAGTTCATTAAGCTTAGGCCAGGTAAAGCGGTTTAACCCTCCGAGGAGTAAAAAGTCCAGGCGTTCGTTATTCAGTAAATTCAGCAAGCCTTCAAGTTGTCGTTCAAAATCCGATGTCGCATCGATGATTTGGGCTGGAATAGCGGCGGCAATCTTTACTTTTTTACGGTAGCCGTCCGCCAGCGCTTTAGAGAGCAGCGACGCATTACGCTTGGAAGGCGTCATTGCTCCAGCGTCAATAAAATTGACCCCGCCGTCAATGGCGTAGCGGAGTATTTTTACGGCTTCGCCTTCATCCGCCGGCAGATTTTCCAATCCAAACCCCAGCGCCGAAACCTGCCAGTCCATTTTGCCGAATTTGCGATACTGCATCGCTATTTCGTCTCAACCCAGGGCGAGGCGTGCTCCCCGCTCAGGCAGGCGACAAAGAAGCCGTAGGGTTTATCTACCCACCGCGTGATTAGAGGCAGATGTGGAAACCCGCCGGGGCAGACGACGCACGTCGGTGTATTGAAGACGTGACGCTCTAGGTCCTTACCCATGCCCAGTTCCAGCTCGGCGCCTAGGTAATCCATTTTATCCGGGTCGAGCCCGATGAAGCATAAGATTTCCGCCTCGGGGTGGTAGTGCGATTCGCCGCCGCGGTGCCACTTGCCGCACTGGCTGTAGAGCCCCCAGGTGAAATTGATATTAAAGCCTTCCAGGTCCGGCCCATAAAGCCAGACGATTTCATCGCCGTTGCCGGGACCGACGCCGTTCTTGGCTGGCCGCATGATGCCGTCCTGTCCGATGACGCTCTCGTAACCCATGCCGCTTCCCACCTTTTTCTTCTCCACGGCGGTTATCATTCTTTTAACATACTTGCTGTACTTGTCGCCCTTGGATGGTTTATCCGCCACCTTGGCCGCAGAGGCGCTGTAAGCCGGCCCCAGCCCGATGGAGTAGTGGACGACGGGTTTGCCGAGTTTACGCACCTTGAAAGCGCCGTGGGGCGTCCCCTTGGGGATGAGGACGACGGTGGGCTGTTTAAAAACGTGCTCCTCCCGCTCCTCGCCCAGCTCACAGGAAATTTCGGCGTCAAGGGTGAGGATGTTCTTGGTGTTACCGGCGGTTTCAAAGACCATCAGCTCGTCAAATGGATGTACTATTGCCCCTTCCAGCGGATGAAAAATCTCCGTGGGCTTTTGGATGAACCTGAAGGAAAAGTGGGCATTGAACCCCTCCAGGTCTTTAGCCTCCATCCAGACGCATTTATCCGGATAAAGCCCCTTAGGAGCGTCTTTAATGAGCATTGGTTTTACAAAATTGGCATACTGTTTTTGAACGGCCATGATGGACTCCTTTCATAAATATAAAAAGACTTTTACACAAATATAGCAAACGACGTTACTATGGTCAAGGCGAAGCTCTTACTTGCCCTTCAGCTTCGCCGCCAGCTTTTTGCCCATGTCCTGCGCCTTCTTCACTAATGCCGGCTTATCCTTGGCTTTAGCCTCCCCGTGATAACCCGTAACGGCGAATACTTTATCTTCCGGCAGGCCAATAAAAGCCTTTAACGTGGCAATCGTCTCATCCGCCCCGCCTCCCCCGCCAATGGCAATCAAACCGGCATACTTGGCTTTCTTCTTGCCATTATGCGTGAAAGTGAAAAAGTTGCGGTCGATAAACGCCTTCATTTGCGCGGTAACATCAAAAAAGTAAACCGGACTCGCCAGGATGACGGCGTCCGCCTCGTTAAATTTTTTAATGATGCCCGGCGCGTCGTCTTTTATTTTGCATACTGTAAAAGTGCCGCAGTCCTCGTGCCCCTGACAGGGATTAACCGCGTATTCTCCCAGTATAATTTTTTCGGTGTCAATTCCCTGCGTTTTTATTTGCTGCAACGCCTCGTCCACCAGGTAGCTGGTGTTGCCCTGGAGATGGGGGCTGCCCACAATCGCTAAAACTTTCATGTTATACCTCCGGTAAATATTCAACTAATTATGGCATATTGCGGTATGAAAAAACAGCGTAAAAAATATCCCCCTCTCTGTAAACGGAGAGGGGGATTTAGAAGGAAAGGCTAATTAATATTGATTCGGCTGTTTTCTCTTATCCTTCAACCGGCGCGGCTTCAAACTGACTGTAATACAGCGAGGCGTAGAAGCCGTTGGCTTTCAGTAATTCCTCATGTGTGCCTTGCTCTACGATATCGCCGTCGCGCATTACCAGGATGATGTCCGCGTTGCGGATGGTGGACAACCGGTGCGCAATAATGAAGGCGGTGCGGTCTTTAGTTAAATCCACCATGGCTTTTTGTATCAGTAACTCGGTTCTCGTGTCCACGGAGCTCGTCGCCTCATCCAGTATCAATATCTTCGGGTCGGCGAGGAACGCCCTGGCGATGGTTATCAGCTGTTTTTGGCCCTGGGAGATGTTGCTGGTCTCCTCATTCAGCTCCATGTCGTAGCCGTGCGGTAAAGCGTGTACAAACGCGTCAACATAAGCCATCTTCGCCGCCGCCTTGACTTCATCGTCGGTGGCTTTAAAGTTGCCGTACTTAATATTTTCCCTGATGGTGCCGTTAAAGAGCCAGGTATCCTGCAAGACCATCCCGAACATGTCGCGCAGCTCTTGGCGTTTCATCTTGCGGATATCCATACCGTCTACTAAAATGCTGCCGCTGTTGACATCGTAAAAGCGCATCAGCAGCTTGACGAGGGTTGTCTTACCGGCGCCCGTCGGCCCCACGATGGCTACCTTTTGCCCGGGCTTAATATCCGCCGAAAAGTCGTTGATGATTATCTTTTCCGGGTCGTATCCGAAGTGCACTTTATCGAATGTGACGCGGCCGTTTAACTTTTCCAATGTTACCGTGTTGGCTTCGTCGGCGCTCTCCTCTTCTTCATTGAGGAAGGCGAATACGCGTTCTGCCGCCGCCGCCGTCGTTTGCAGCTGGTTGGCGATATTTGATGTCTGGGTAAGCGTCTGCGTAAAATTCCTCACGTATAGAACGAAAGCAAGGATGTCGCCCACCTGAATCGTGCCCCTTACCGCCAGGTAACCGCCCATAATGGCTACGCCGACATACCCCAGGTTACTGACGAAGCTCATCACCGGCATCATCGCGGTGGAAAGGAATTGGGACTTCCACCCGGCGTCATAAAGCTCGGCATTAATAGCATCGAACTGTTTAATGGACTTTTCCTCGCCGTTATAAGCCTTCATCGTATTGTGGCTGCCGAACATTTCCTCGATATGCCCGTTAACGTGCCCCAAATAGTCCCAGTTCTTTCTAAAGTATTTTTGCGACTTTTTGATGATAAAGCTGACCAGTATCAGCGAAATGGGCATAATCACCAGCGCTACCAGCGTCATCGCCCAGCTTATCCAGAACATCATTGCCAGGAAACCGATGATAGACGTGACGGTTGAGACTATTGAAGACAGGTTCATACTTAGGGTATTGCCGATGGCGTCGGCATCATTGGCGACGAGGCTGATTACCTCGCCGTGAGTCTTTTTATCAAAATATTTGAGCGGCAGTCGGCTGACTTTTTCGGCAATTTGCTTGCGCAACTGGTAGGTCATTTTCATGGCAATGCCGGTCATTATCCAGCCCTGCGCATAATTGAATACCATCGCGGCAAGGTACAGGACGAGCAGCGTTAAACAAATGCCGCCAATCGCCCCAAAGTCTACCCCCGCGCCCACCGTGCCTAGCATCTTGCCCATCACGCCGGTGAATAATATATTCGTGGCGTTGTCCATCAATTTTGGCCCAACAATGGCGAAAACTGTGGCGGCTATCGAGAACATGAGCGTAAATATAATCGCCCAGCGGTAGGGTTTAATATACTTTAACAGGGTGCGCATGGTCGCGCCGAAGTTTTTTACCTTTTCCCCCGACATCGCCATCGGCCCATGCCCGCCCCCGGGTCCTCTGCCTCCCATCGGTCCTCCGCGCATTGGCCCGCCCGGTCTGCCGCCTGGCGGTGGTCCGCCGCCCATCATGAAATTATATGGAAGCCTCATCGCGCTAGTTCCTCCTTGGTCAGCTGGGATTGGGCGATTTCTCGGTAAACTTCACACGTTTTCATCAGCTCTTTATGCTTACCGCTGCCCACGATTTCGCCATGGTCTAGCACGATAATCTGGTCGGAGCCCATGATAGTGCTGATGCGCTGTGTTATGATGAGCATGGTAGCGTTATCCGTCTCTCTGCGCAACGCTTTTCTTAGTGACGCGTCGGTAGTATAGTCCAGCGACGAGAAACTATCATCAAAGATATATATCTCCGGCTTTTTGGCCAGCGCGCGGGCGATGGATATGCGCTGTTTCTGCCCGCCGGAGAAGTTGGCGCCGCCCTGTGCTACCACTGTGTCCCAACCCTTTTCACTTTTCTTGATAAAATCCATTGCCTGGGCGGTAGCGGCGAATTTTTCCAGGTCTTTTTCCGTAGCGCCTTCGTTGGCGTAACGGATGTTGCTGGCGATTGTTCCGGAGAACAGCAGCGTTTTTTGCGCCACATACCCGATTTTTTCTCTAAGGTCGTGCTGCTTTACCTGCCGCACGTCTACCCCGTCCATCATGACACTGCCGCCGGTAACATCGTAAAAGCGCGGAATAAGGTTAATCAGTGTTGACTTGCCGCTGCCCGTACTCCCGATAATCGCCGTGGTGTGCCCGGGTTTGATGGTGAAGTTAAGGTTTTTCAACACGTCATCCTCCGCATTGGGATAGCGGAAAGAGACGTTCTTAAATTCCAGTTGCCCCTTGAGGCCGCTGTTAAATCGCGTCGGCTTAGGCGGGTCGATGATAATCGGTTCGGTTTCCAGCACCTCGTTAATACGCTGGGCGGAAGCCAGCGCCCGCGGCAGCATGACGAATATCATGCCTACCATCAAGAAAGCCATTATTATCTGCATGGTGTATTGAATAAATGCCATCATGTCGCCGACTTGCATGGTGCCGGCGTCTATCTGGTGAGCCCCCACCCACAAAATGGCAATCATCACCGCGCTCATGATAAAGTTCATCAACGGCATCATGAGCACAATAACACGGTTAATAAACAGGTTTACCCTGGTCAAATCCTTATTGGCGATGTCAAACTTATCTTCCTCATGTTTCTGGGTATTAAAAGCGCGGATGACCATCAAACCGGTTAGAATTTCGCGCATGACAAAGTTCACCCGGTCTATCATTCTTTGGATAATTTTGAACTTGGGAACGGCGACGATGAGCATCACGCCCATCAGGGTCAGCATCGCCATGACCGCCGCCGCTATAATCCAGGACATTGACGCTTCGTGGCCGATAACTTTTATCAAACCCCCGATGCCCATCATCGGGGCGTAAATAACGATTCTTAAAAGCATCACCGCCAAATTCTGCACCTGCGTGATATCGTTGGTTGACCTGGTGATGAGCGAGGCTGTGGAGAATTTATCAAACTCGGTATTGGAAAAGTTCTCTACTCTTACGAATATCTGCTTCCTTAAATTCCTCCCCAGACCGGACGCCACCCGCGACGCCAGGAAGCCCACCGACACCGAACAGGATACGCTTAAAAGGGTGAACAGCAGCATTATGCCCCCCACCCGCAGGATGTAATGCGTCTGTGTGCCTTCGAGGTCTATCCCAATGGTTTTATACTCTTTAGTCACGTAAGCCACATAAACGCTGGTTTTGGCTGTATCCGGCAGAGCGGAGGTGTACTGGCTGGCCATTTCTTGTATTTGCGCTATTTGTTCCGGCGGCAGCAGGGCGATTATCGTTATGGGGTCGGTTCCTTCCGGCACGGTAATATTTGCGCTGGCCAGCATCTGGGCGCCTTGTTGTTCCAGCCCCGCATATATCATCATAGCGTTGCTGAAAATAGGGTCGAGTTTGATAATTACGGCGCCGTCGTCGGTCGTCCGCTCGTCAACGGCTTCGCTGGCGAGTATCGGGTATTTTTCCAGGTAAGCTGTATATTCATCCGCCGTCAGTGTGCTGCTATCCAGTTTTTTATAATAGGTGTTAACTTGTGTCTTGGCATCCGCATCCATGAATAGCTCCAGCCTGGTGAGTTCACTGGCGCGTATTGCCTGCGGCGTGGCGTCTTCAATGCCGTTGTACTGGACGCCGACGTTAATGATATCTGCCATATACCCCGGCAGTGAGAGGTCGGCCATCGCCTGTCCGAATAACAGGATGAAAATAGCCACCAGCGACCAGACGAATGGTTTCAGGTGTTTAAACAGTTTTAACATGCGTTTTCTCTTTCATTTCATGGTAGGTATTTATCTTGGTGAAAAGGCCTATCAGTTGTATTATCTCTTCATCATTAAGCCCTTCAAAAACTTTAGACATGATGGCCACGTGTTCTTGACGCATTTTGTCTCTTTGCCTTAAAGATAGTTCCGTAGCCTTCAGCCTCACGATGCGCCTGTCGTTGGGGTCGCCCTCACGCGCCACCAGCCCCTTTTCCACCAGCCCGTCCACAAACTGCGTCACCGCTCCGGGCGTGATGCTGGAGCGGTCCGCCAGTTCTTTAACCGTTATCCCTTCCTTTTCCGCCGCGATGGTAAAAAGCAGGTGTATCTGGGGAGGGCTTAGCCTCTGCTCCGGCGGTGGGGGCGGGCCGGGGTGCCGCACGAAACGCATTACTGACATCATGAGGTGAGTTACCGTCCCGATTAGTTCTTCTCTTTTTTTATCCATAATCGTATGCCAAAGTAGTATTTATTGGGAATTGTTAGTCTGAAAAGAAACACATATATGCTTTAGCTACTTAATAGTTTAGCACCTAAAGGATATCTTGTCAATAGTTGTTTCTACTGATTTCTTTCGTAAAAGCTTAGGTAGAAAAGCTGAATAGTTACATCAGCCCGTTTTCTGTTAATTTCTTCTCCAACGCGGAGTTACTGGGCTCTACCAATACCGACCCATCCGCGAAAACAATCGTCGGCACGCTCTGGTAACCCCCGTTCACCTGCTGCACATACGCGCACGCTTCTTCATTTTCTTCGATATTAATCCAGGTGAATGGGACTTTGTGTTTGTTGAGGATTTGCTTGGCTCTCACGCAGTCGGGGCACCAAGTGGTGCCGTATACCTTTATCTGTTCCATAAATGGCCTCTATTAATATTCTAGCAAATAAAAAGGGGGGAGTGTTATCTCCCCCCTTAAAAACGGTTGATTTAGGTAGATTAAACCAGCGCGCCGCCCTCCGGCGATACACCGTTGGGGTCGAGCGCATGCACAATCTTGTTCCACCATAAATTGTAATTCATTAAAGCCGGCCCGATTTCGTCCTGCGGACCCATGGTGCTGGCGAAGTAGCGCTCGGTAAAAGCCCGGTGACTTTGCTCTTTCTGCCAGTCCTCGACGGCTTTCTTGGCTTCGGCATTCTGGGGGTCGAATTTGCAGAAGATTTCCGTCTTGCCCAAATGCCCCTGCTCTACACCCCACCCGAAGAACGCCCCGCCGTCGTCCACGATTAAGCCCTTCTTGATCAGCGGCTCTTTGGCTTTGCCCGCGCCAATCGCCCACTTAATCGTCAGGTCGCGCTGTCCCATGATGGGTATGGAGTTAAAGGCGCCGCCCGCGCGGAAGGTCTCCCTGATGGAAGCCGAGATTCTGGTGCACTGGCAGAGCAAAATTCCTTCAATCTCCGGGTTTTCCACCGTCTTCAGCGACTTGCCGTCGTTCTCTTTGACGATTTGTTCCAGCACTTTTTTCTTAAACTCAAAGTCATCCCTGGAGTTGCCGCCGATGATGACGAAGAAACCCGGTCCCTGCACTTCCTTGCTCATCTTGGCAAAGACTACTTCTTCTTCTTCGTTGCAGGTGGTAATATTGCAGGCGACCATGGCGGCATTAAAGCCCATGAGTTCGTAGCAGATTTCGTTCTCGCCAAGTTTGATTTCCGCGTTCCACATCTTCTCCACCGAGGGGAAGCTGTAATAGCGCGCCATCATGTTCGGCGGTATTTCACTCAAAGTATATTTCGGCGAATGCCCCTGGATTGGATAGGCTGCCGGTCCCGGCCAGTGATAGAGCTTCACCGCCGCTTTGGTGAACACGCCCGGCGTCACGCCCGGCGGCACCGCGCTGGTGAGGATAGCCCTGATTGACGGACCCGGCCCGTCGCCGCAGAACCACTCGTCGGCAGAGCCTAAAGCGCCCGACCGCACGATTTCACCCTCCGGCGTGACCCATTCTATCGCCAGGTGGTTGCGGTCGTCGCCGCTGGTTGTTTGGTCCAGGTGCCCGTGCCCTCTTAACATTGCCGAGCAGTTGGTGCCCGCGCCCTTGACGCAGAAGTTAAAGCCGCGTTTCATTACCTCTGCCTGCAGCTCTGCCGAGATAACGTAAGGCTCGACTACGGCGTACATGTTTTTCTCGTTGATTTCAATGATATGATTCATGCGCCGCAGGTCTAAAAGGATGAGGTCTTTGGGGAACATGCCCGACCAGCCGGTGCAGATGGGACGGAACTGTCTCTTAAACTTATTGCATAGTTTAACGCAGGCCTGAACCTCCGCTGTGTTCCCGGGGAGGATTATTGCCGCGAAATCCGTATTGTAATAAGCCGGCATTATCGCTTTGTCGTCGCTGATATTCTCGGCGCCGACAACATCTTCGAATGCTTTATATTGTTCTTTCGTTAAAGCCATCTTCATAACCCCCTTTCTATATCGCCCTCTCAACAAGTTCCACGATGTCGTACACCTTTAGGCTGCTGCCGCTGGCTTTAATGGCTTCGTTAAGGGTCTTCTCGCACCAGGGGCAGGCAGTCACCAGCGCCTCGGCGCCGGTCGAGATTGCCTCTTCAATTCTCTTCTGGGCGGTCCAGACGGCAAAGTCGGGGTTCGAATCGGTAACGCCGCCGCCCGCCCCGCAGCACCAGGAATAGTCCATTATCCTGGTCATCTCGGTGAGTTTGACGCCGGGGATGCTCTTGAGGACGTCGCGCGGCGGTTGGTAAATGCCTTTAGTGCCGCGCCGGTACTCTTTTGGCGGGTCGAAAACGAAGCGGTCGCCCGGTATTTTCTTGCCCGACCAGTGAATCCACGGCTCGCCCAGTCTGCCCAGACGGCAGGGGTCATGATAAGTGACGTTCAGATTTACTTTCTTATTTAACTTTAATTTGCCTGCTTTAATCAGGCGGTCAATAAATTCGGTAATATGCAGCACTTCCAGGTCGCCTTTGAGGTCGAACTGGTCATAGAGCACCTTAAAAGCCTGGTAGCCGTCGGCGCAGCCGGTCACTAATGTTTTAACGCCGGCTTTCTTAATCATCTCCATGTTCTTTTTAGCCTGGGCTAAGAATGCGTCCTTATAGCCCATCTGGTAAGCCCGCCCGCCGCAGCAGGTCTCAGCGTCGCCGGCGATGCCGAAGTTGACGCCCGCCTTTTGCAATATCGCAGCAATGCTCTTCGCCAGTTTTTGCATGGCGGGGTCATAACTCGTGAGGCAGCCGACGTGAAAGAGGACGTCCACCTTTTCTTTGGTGGCGTCTTTTATTTTGAGTCCCGTCGCCCAGTCGCCGCGCTTGCCTTTAACCGGCACCATCGAGCCGGTTTTCTTCAGCCCGTCAATCACCTTATCCAGTTTAGTATCGGTCTTGCCGTCCTCGTTGCACTTCATTCTGAATTCGGTGATGGGCTCGAGGACCTCCATGTCCATGGCGTAGTTGCAGGAAACGCCGCAGGCGCCGCACAGCTGGCAATTATAGACGACGTCCAGCAGTTTGGGGGTATAGTTCATGCCGTTTTTCAATGCATGAGCGCCGATATTCATTCTACCGCCGGCGGAATAGGCGTGGTAGTTATATCTCGCAATGCTGGGACAGGCGTACGAGAATTCGCTGCCCTTTATTTTCTGCATGGGAATGAATTTGCAGGCCGAACACCGGCAGCACATTTCCATATCGCCCTTGTATTGTTCTAGTGCCATGTTCGCTCCTTCCTGAATTTATTCAGAGATGTGTTATTTTTCATCTTAAAAACACACCTTTCCCGGATTCATGACGTTGTTGGGGTCGAACATCTTCTTCAGTTTATTTAGAACCGAAATCGTTGCCGCATCCCGGTTCATTATCATTTTGGAGTTTTCGCCATAGGGGCGGGAGAAGAAAGCGCCGTTGGTCAGCAGGGCTTTCACCGCCGCATTATTCAGGTTCTTGACGCGGTTCACTTCGCTGGCATTGGCGGGGTCGTAAAAGAGGTTAAATTCGCAGTGAACGCCGGTGCCTTGGACGATGGGCTGGATGTAAACGCCGACGTCCGAGGAGGGGTAGCCGCTTTTCTTTACCGTATCGAACATCGTCGATATTTGCCCCTCGAGCTTATCGTTAATCGTTAGGAAGAGGATATCCTCGCAGCCGCCCTTATAGCGTAGTTTCCAGTACGGCTCTTCCGATGGCTGCTGGACGGTCTTTAATATCTCATTGGCTGATATGCCGCCGATGGCTTTTACCGCCTCGACGCCCAGCCGCTTGGTGATGTCGGTAATGTCTTTGATGAAAGAGCTGACTCTTTCCTCCGGGAGGTATTCATAACCGGCGACGTTATAGAAAAGTATCCAGGTGGGGAGTGCGTCTTTAAGCGCCTGGTAGTCTTTAGTCCATTTCTTGGCGAAGATAGCCGCCAGGTTCGTGCTGTTGAGGATAAAGCACTCGTTGACCATTCTTAGTCTTACCAGCCAGGATGCCAACTCGAGCAGGGTCGTGTAATTATCGGCGCCGACCACGAATGGCTCTTCAGCTTTGGGGATTAGCTCGCACCGCATTGAAGCCCAGGTCACGATGCCCATCGTGCCTTGCGCCCCCTGGATAATCCGGTGCCACGAAGCCACACCGGGACCGTAAGGCGCTTTTTGCACGCCGCCCACCTTCCACTGCTCCGCTACTGTTCCCGGCCCCGCCGCCTGACCCGTCCGGAATTCATCCCCGGACCCGAAGATTACTTCAACGCAGGCCAGCGGGTCGCTAATGTCCCATTGGTACTTGGGCATAATGACCGGCTCCCGCTCCAGCAGGCTGCCGATGACCGTCTTGGATTTCCTCGGCAGTAGCGGCAGGTTGAGCCTGATGCCTTCCTTTTCCGCTGCGGCAATCAGCTCGCCGAAAGTTACCCCCGGCTCGACCATCGCCACACGGCGCGCCCGGTCGACGTTGATGATTTTTTTCATTTTGCTCATGTCCACGATGACAGCCCCGCCGATGCTCGGCACGGTATCGCCGCGGAAGTGAGGCGGACCGGAGCTTACCGGCACTAATGGCGTGGCGGTTTCGTTAGCCAGTTTTATCAGCTGTTGCACGATTTCAGTGCTGGTCGGCTTAACCACGCATTCCGGCCTCACGGCATTAACGAAGCTTATGTCCCTGGCATATTCATCCAGTTGCGCCCGGTCATAACTTACGTTGCTGGTTCCGGCTATTTTCACCAGCTTCTCTTTTTCAATCATTGTTACCCCCCTTTCGTTATTTCATGCGATGACAAAAAGAGCGCATTGCGTAACACACTAATACAGTAAATTAACATTGCGTTTGGAAATTAGTAGAATATCAGTTTCACTTACGCAAAAAGGTATCCTAGTTATAGTATTCTACTTTAAAAAGATTGTCAAATTGGCTTTAAAACACGTTAGCAGTGTAATTCCTCGTGGGGGATGCCGCTCCCCTCGGCGATGTGGTGTAGAGTGCCCAGCGGCAGCTGTCTTTCCTCGTGATAGGGGACGATGACCTGTTTGGCAGTGGCTTCGTTGCGCCACTTTTGATGGCTCCCGCGTTGGGAAATGAGGATAAAACCGTGGCACTGTAGCACCTTATCCACCTCGTTAGCTCTCATCCTCGGCAGTCTGGCAGACACGGAACTAAATTTCCACCTCATGTATCTTTTTGTCCGGTTCCGGTTTTATTGAAGACGGTTCCAAGTAGAAGCCAATGGCGTCTTTAGCATTGGCTAACGCCTCTTTTTCCGTGACTCCAGCGCTGCAGCACCCCGGCAGCTCCGGGCAATAGGCGGCGTAGCTTTTAGTTTCAGGGTCGTACTCAACAACGATGCGGAACTTCATCTCATTACTCCCTCAAACCTATCAGTTAAACCGTCTGCCCCGTCCCGGTGAATATCCCCGATGCCACCGAACCGGACCATGTTCCGTGTACATTGATGGTATTGGCGGCTAAGGTTGCTGTTCCCATCCAGTCGAATGATATACTCTGCCCACCAAGCGAGGCGGTGCCTACAGCATTCAGATTCCCGCTGGTATCAATGCTTCCCGCTATAGTGCCGATGTAATCCCCGCTGAATGTTCCGGTTACGTTCCCTTCTTCATCAATAGTAACCGAGAAAGTCCCCCCTACACCGGCGCCGCCAATTGCGTTCCCTGACCAGTTGCCGGACACCGACCCGTGGAAAGGATTCCCCGTTATCGTCGTTGTGGTAGAAGTGGTGGTGGTTTGTGTCTGGGTGGTTGTAGGTGTCGTTGTAGTTGTCGTCGGCAAAGTTGTTGTCGTAGATTTCGTTGTGTTGGTTGTGGTCGTGGTCGAAGTTTGTTGCACGCCGCAAGCCACCAGGAACATGCTTAGGATTAAGAGACAACTAAGAATTAAGACTGGAATCCGTGTTTTCATTGTCGTTACTCCCTTGAATATATTTTATAAAGTAATTTTACCACTGTGTTCTTTTAGCTCGTTTGGCCTTGATTGCCCTGGTTTTACTTTTCCCTAATGCCCCCCACACCAGCACCCCGATGGCGGTCATCACCGCTTCTTTTTCCTCGGCGTCCAGCGGGTGTTTTTCCACCAGCCTTTTTAAAATGTCAACTGCCTCTTTGTATTCCATCGCTTTAGCCCAATTAGTTTATCACAAATGCTAAAATTAAAAAACTATCTAAAAATAGTTAGCAATGAACGTAAATAATGTTAATATTGTCAAAAATTGCATCTCGGGAGGCAAGATTGAAAAAGTTTTTATTGGCTTTCGGATTATTGGCAGCGACACTGATTATCGCTCTTTTTACCGGCTGTGATTGCAGCAACAGCAGCGTTAATCCCAACAACTCCGGCGATTACCAACAAACCACTACCGGTTCAACGGCTGTTGGAACAGCAGTACATTAGGGCTTTTTCCATTGGATGCAGAGTTCAAGCAGTCGCGTATTTATTTTGACTATGGCACCCTGCAACGCCGATGAATCAATCAGGGCTTTAACCTCGGTATTGGTGTAAGACGAATGAACAGCCTGCAGCCAGAGTTGGCGCTGTGCCGCCTTCATCCCCATCAACCCCCCAGCCAGATTTAACAGCGAATTGAATACCGTCACCCGGAGGTTATCCCATATCAGGGTATAGCCTTGCCGCGCGGTTACCCTGGCAATTTCTTTGAATATTTTTACGGGGTTCGTCCACAAGTGGAGCGAGGCGTTACTGACTACCAGGCCGAAGAAATTGTCTTCAAAAGGTAAAGCTTCGGCCGAATACTGCCAGAATTCAATTTCATCACCCAGTCCCTCCCGCGCCGCGTTCTCCCGGGCGATTTTTAACATATTGTCGGAAATATCGATGCCGATAATCTGCCAGTCGGGGTGAGCCTTGGCTAGTTCGATGGCCAGGATGCCGCTGCCGGTACCGATGTCCAGCACGCGCTTTTCGGGTAGATTCATCTTAGCTGTTTGGGCGACGAGTCCATGGTAAACCGGCATCATAAAACGCCGGGCATGTTCGTCATAAAAACGCGCGACGGTGATATCGATAAACTGGTCTTCGCGCAGCGGGGTACGTGGTTTGGTGATAAATTTCATCCTCATATTATAAATCCCTCATCGGTAATTAAAAAAGCAGACTGGGTCGGCCGCCAGCGTATCACCGGTATGAGCGAAAACTCTACCCCGGCACCCCCCGCAGATATCCTGGTGGCGGCACTGGCCGCAAATGCCCTTAAGTCCCCGCGGTTGGACGCGATATTGCTTTAGTAAAGGTGAATTGTTCCAGATATCCGTAAACGCCTCGCGCCTTACGTTGCCCGCGGCAATCGGAATAAAGTTGCACGGCCAAACATCGCCATCAAAACGGATGTAGCTAAAGCCGTTGCCCGCTCCGCAGCCGGTCAGGGCCGCTCTTTGGATGCCTTTACCAAAGTTGATTCGTTTCTGCTCTATCAGGTACGGCCAGTATTCGGGACAACACACCGGTATTATCAGTGCGCGGGTCTTTTTCTGCTTTTCCGCGATGGTCTTAATCAGCCGCATCTGTTCTTCGCCGTCCAGCTCCAAAGCCTCTCCGTCTTTAGGCGGCTGGATTGCCTGGAAGACCATAATGATGTCGGTGTTCAAAGACTCCGCTAAATCTATCAGCCCCGGCAATTCCGCCAAATTCTGCTTCATTGCCGTGAAGTTGATTTGGGTGCAAACCCCGCTTTCCCTCGCCGCCTTAATGCCGTTGATGGCGTCCTGGAAACTGCCGGGAACATGGCGGATGTTTTCATGGCATTTACTGGTATGCCCGTCCAGGCTGATGGAGAAATTCGTCACCCCCAGCCGCGCCAGGTCTTTAGCTATTTCGGGTGTCAGTAGTGTCCCGTTGGTGCTGAAGACGATTTTAAAGCCCAGTTTCCCCGCGTGCTCCATCAGCTCAAAGATATCTGTTCTTAAGAGGGGTTCGCCGCCGGTTATCACCATCATGCGGAATTTTTCTACGGCGGCTATCTGGTCGAGTAGTTTTTTACCTTCTTTAGTCGTTAACTCCGCCTGTTTTGCCGCCACCGAACTGGCGTAGCAGTGGATGCAGTTAAGGTTGCAGCGCGTCGTCACTTCCCAGACGACGTGATAGGGGTAGCCGGTACAGCCAATGGCTCTGGCGCCGGCGGCGGTGGCGAGGACTCTCTTGCCCTTGAGCATCCAGCCGGGCAGTCCCGCCCAGCCGGTCAGCCAACCGTGGTATGCCAGTGAAAAAGCCTGTTTAAAAATCAAAGAAGGCGGATTAAAGAGTGACTTTACCCGCCTTCCCGGTTTGGACGATGCCAAATTTAGCTCCTAAAGAAGATGAAGATGCAAAGCAGCATAGACACGCGCGCCACCAGCATGAAATAGGTGGCGAAGGAAAAAGCCTGAATGCCTTTGCCGAAGTTCTCCGAATCCCGCATAAATCTAAAGCTGATAGCCAGCGCTACCAGCGCCATGATGGCCGTCGGTATCAGGTAAAGCAAACCGAGGTCGAAGTAAAAACCCAGGTACATGCTTATCGCCACGGCTAAGCATAAAAACGCAAAGCCGATGATGGTTGCCGCCTGCGGCGATGTTCTTTTTATCAAAGCCGGCACCTGCGTTAGTTTTTCACCCTTAACGTGCTGGATGGGGTGCAGCGGTGAGTAAATCATAATATGCCCCGCCTGCCATAGCGCCGAAAAGCCCCACAATATCCACGGCGCCCAGGAAGTAAATAACGTGCCCGGTGAAAAAGCCGCCCAGCCGCAAATCCACAGTGTTCCTTCAATGGGCGGGAGGACGAGGTAGCCGACTCTGTCCCTTAAATATCCGGAATATGCGCACCCCAGCCCGATTGCCACCGCCGAGACGGCGAAGCAGGTCGGGTTAAAGGCAAACCAGACAATTACCAGGGCAATAGCATAAGACCCTAAAGCAATAGCTAGGGCTTGCGGCGCCTGGAGGCGTTTGCTGGGAATCGGACGGCCCGGCCAGCAGACCACGTCGCGCCGCTGGTCAACAAAATCGTTAAAGGAGTGTATGCCGGCGAAAGCCAGTAGGGCAGCAATTACGCCTACCAGGCATTTGTCCCAGGCGGGGATGCCGTGAAAGGCTAAACCGGCCCCGGCTGCTACGCCCAGTGCGCCCATCGTGGAGAGTATCGGGCGTGTAATATCCAGTACTCCTGCCAGACGGTCGCTGATGTTATAACTCGGCTTTACTGCATTCCCCTGCCCCATCCAACGCTGCATTACGCTCGTCATTTTCTAATTTAACTCCTTGTTTAGAAATTGGGGTTATTTGTCTTCTTTTTCGCCGGTCAGCTGGGAGTATTCCCGCCCGAACCACTGCTTGTATTTAGATTTTAACATTTTTCCGGTAAACATTACCGTATTCACCGGGAAAGCCGTAGTCTGCAAATGGCCGTAATACATATGCACGATGAGGATGAAACCCGTGGCGAGAATCGCTTCGTCGCGGTGGGCTGTCGCCATCACCGCCATCCAGTTCCCCCCGATTAACGGTGCGAAAAGCGACGGGAACATCATCATAATCCCTGTGATGACCATCACCGGCATGCCCCAGAATATCGCCCAGTAATCAATCTTTTGCCCGTACTGGAAGTGGTCGTACTCCGGCTCTTTTTTATACATGCCGAATATCCAGAGAACGGAATGGAGGATATCCTTCAGGTCTTTCCATTTAGGGAAAATAGCTGCTGGCGACCGGTGCATAACAAAGTAGCCGTAAGCGATGTATCCCAGGTGATAAACGCCGTCGGCAATCATCACAAAGGCGGCAACGTCGTGGACCAATCTTAATACGTCCTGGCCGCCGAAGATGCTGGTAAACCAGGCAAAGGTAGGCCAGTCCGGGAATCCTCTTAACAGACCGGTTACCGCCAGCACAATAAATGAGCTCAACAAAATGTAATGCTGGATGCGCTGATGGATATCGAAGCGGATAATATAGTCGCCCTGCACCCGTTTTTTTTCGTCCTTCGGCAGTTTCGGCGTTTTATCCAGCTTTTCGAGAATCGGGAATTCATCATCCCAGCCCTGTTGTTCACCGCGGAACGAGACGATTAATTTACGTACTATTTCCATGATAATGATAATCGTCGTCGGCACCAGCACGCCGGCTGTCAGCAGGAAGAAAAACCACTTGGTGACGGTGACGGCTATATTAGAAATGTCGCTGGAACTGACATAGGGGCCGTACTGCGCCCAGGGGTAAATCTGGAAGGCGTGGATGGGGAGCATGTCGAATATAATCAGACCCAGTACCACGGCTTCGGCCAGAACGATAACGATAATGATTGGAAAATAAAAACGCGGCAGGGACGGCTTTTTCGGCCCCCCGACGTATTCCATTTTGGTGCTGTCGTAAATTACATCGTTTTTGTTTACCATGCCCACGGCTTACCCCCATGCTCTTTGAGGAAGATGTCGGCGTACTTCGGGTCTTTTAGTTCCTCTGGTTTACATTTATAAACCTTACAGAGCAGGCAGGTCAAGTCCGGCGAGCCGTACATGGGGTCCTGATGATTGTTATTGGTTAATACGTTGGGATTGGATATGTACACCCCGCGGAAGCCCTCTGCCGGCGCCTCCGGATAAAACCAGTTGGCGGTAGCCGCCACCACTCTCGGGTCGATGCCCGGGAACAGTCTGGCTTTCTGAATAATTTTCCCCCGCGGCGATTCTATCCAGACAAAGTCGCCGTCTTCAATCCCCAGCTTCTTCGCCGTTTCCGGATTTATCTGCATGGTGGGATATTCCATGAAAGAGCGCAGCCAGGGGATATTACGGTACTGCGCCAGGAAGTAGAATGGCGACCGGAAGCCGGTGGTCAGTACCAGCGGGTATTCTTTGGCCAGCTCCGGCGTGGAGATGGGGCTCTCGCCCGGCTCTTCAAAGTAGGGCAGCGGGTCGTAGCCCAGATTTTCGAGCACGGTGGAGTAAAGCTCCATCTTGCCGGTGGGTGTGGGGAAGCCGCCTCCCTTTTTCCAGTAGTCGGTCTTGTATTTATAATACTGCTGGTCGGGACCAAAACAGCCGGAGATGATATTCTCGCTGAATTTTTTCCAGGTAATCGGCGCTTTTCTTAGCTCGTAGTCCAGCAGCGTTTCTACATCTTTGAACCAGTATTTCGGCGCCACTCGCCGCCCGATTTCGTTAAATATCCAGGCGTCGGATTTGGCTTCGCCCGGGGGTTCGACGCACTTATTGTGCGCTTCGATAAACCAGCGCGGGTGCATGTCGTAAATATCGTCGAGTTCCAGCCAGTGCGCTGCCGGCAGGACGATGTCCGACATCTCTGCCATCGGTCCCCAGAACTGGTCTACCTGCACCAAGAAATCAACCTTTTTCAAACCCTCGACGACCTGGTTGGTATTAGCCATGTGGACAATCTGCTGCCCACCCACGCTTATCCAGATACGGAGGGGTTTTTCGCCGTTATTTAGCATGCGGATGATGGTATCGGGATTGCAGGTGCGTGCCGCGCCCATTTTGAATTTATCCCCGCCGTAGATGTGCGACCTCATTTCGTCGGTCACGGGGATTTCATTAAAGACGTCTTCAATAAGTCCGGTTTCCGGCAGCACCCAGCTAATCATGCTGCCCGGCCGCTCGATATTGCCGCAAATCCCCATCAGGTCGATGATAGCCCTTAAAGTCTGGCCGCAGTTTGCCTGCCGCTCCAGCGAGCTTCCTATCTGGATGCAGCCTGGAGTGTCTACGGCAAAAAGCCTGGCGGCCTGGATGATTTTTTCTTTAGGCACCCAGGTGATTT
>CAIWTG010000262.1 GCA_903915565.1 uncultured Chloroflexota bacterium | reverse complement strand
TCGTCCTGAAAACTATCGAAGGTTTTAATGACAGTTTCCTGAACTCGATACAGGAACTCGGTCATATCTTTTCCAGCGTTTCCCGCCTGAAAACGCGTGAACTGCTTAAGGATATTGGGTTGGGTGCCTGGACGAAGAAGCTGGACTTTAGCGAATACGGCGGCGCCTCTCTGCTCGGCGTTAACGGCGTCGTCATCATCGCGCATGGGCGCAGCAAGGCCAGGGCAATCAAGAATGCCATCGTCCTGGCCAAAGAATCTATCGAGCGTGGTATTATAGAAAAGATAAAAGAGGAGAAGTATGAGCAAGCCAGTGGAAGTAAATGAAGCGAAATTTGATGAAATGGTGTTGAAAGCCAAATTGCCTGTAATGGTCGATTTTTGGGCGCCCTGGTGCGGACCCTGTCGCATGGTGGCTCCCATCGTTGACGAACTGGCTAATGAGTATGAAGGTAAGGTTTCTTTTATGAAGCTTAATGTTGACGATAGTCCTAAAGTTGCCAGCAAATACGGCGTTATGAGTATCCCCGCGCTGATTATTTTCAAAAACGGCGCGCCGGTCTCCAACATCGTTGGCTTTCGTCCCAAACCGGAACTCAAGAAGAATATTGATACAGCTTTAGGCGGATAAAAACAAGATGAGTGAACTAGCTAAAAAATACGACGTTATTATCATCGGTGGTGGACCTGCCGGCTTAAGCGCCGGTATCTATACCGCCCGCGCCCGCCTTTCTACGCTCTTAATCGAACGGGCGGCTATCGGCGGACAGATAATTAATGCTGGTAAAGTAGAAAACTACCCGGGCTACGCCGATGGTGTTAGCGGCATTGACCTCACGCAGGCAATGCACCAGCAGGCGGAAAAATTCGGCGTGCAGACGCTTTATGACGAAGTCATTGCTTTGGAAATCAACGGCAAGGATAAAATTGTTAAGACACCGCAGGGAGATTTTATATCTAAGGCCGTCATCATCGCGGGTGGGGCAGAGAGGCAAAAGCTTAACGTGCCCGGTGAGGCGGAATTTACCGGCAAGGGTGTTTCTTACTGCGCAACCTGCGATGGCGCTTTCTTCCGTGATAAAACCGTCGCCGTTATCGGCGGCGGCAATGCCGCGGTGACCGAAGCTTTAGAGCTTACTAAATTCGCCACCAAAGTGACCCTTATCCACCGCCGCCACGAGCTACGCGCCGCCAAAATTATGGAAGAAAAACTGCTGGCTGACAAAAAGATTGAGATACTCTGGGATACGGTAGTCCTGGAAGTCCTCGGCGATAAATTGGTAAAGAGTATCAAACTCCGCAATATCGTCACGAATAAAGAGTCCGCTCTTGATGTATCCGGCGTATTTGTCGCCGTCGGGTCGCAGCCGGCTACCGGCTATCTTAAGGGGCTGGTCACGCTTGATGCTGTTGGCGCGGTTATTACCAATGATAGGCTGGAAACCAGCGTCCCCGGCATCTTTGCCGCCGGCGATATCCGCAGCGGCTCTATCCGGCAGGTCGTTGGTGCCGCCGGTGACGGCGCGATGGCTGCCATCAACGTCGGCAAGTATGTTAGCGGCTAAATTTTAGTCCTGTTGTCCCCAATCTTTATGAAAAAATATTGACGCACAACTGTGGTTTAGGTAATATTAGTTTGTTGTCCAAAAAAGGAGTATATCGTGAAAGTCATATTTCTAGAAGAAGTTCCCAGAGTCGCTAAAGTCGGTCAGACCAAAGATGTCGCCAACGGTTATGCGCGCAACTACCTTTTCCCCCGCAAACTAGCGATATTGGCCGATTCGCCGGCTGCTGCTGCCCTCGAGGCGCACCTAAAGAAACTCGTCAAGCAGCGTTCCGTCGAAGAAGCTGAAATGACCGAGCTGGCGAAGAAAATTCAGGGCGTGGAAATTACGCTTAAAGCTAAGGTCGGTGAAAAAGACAAGCTTTATGGTTCGATAACTACCGCTGAAATTGCTGAATCGTTGAACAAAGTTATCGACCGCGAGATTGATAAGAAAAGGATTGAGCTTGCCGAGCCGATTCGCCATGCCGGCGTGCACGATGTCATCGTCAGGTTTACTCATGATATCTTTGCCACCGTCGTCGTGACGGTTATGTCCGATGCCGAGGGCGCTGCCGTGCCTACTCGCGCTGTAAAAGAAGAAGCCCCGGCCGAAGTTAAGAAAGAAAAGAAACCCAAGAAGGAAAAAGCCCCGAAGGCGGAAAAAGAAACAGTGCCTGAGGCTGAAGCCAAGGCTGAAAAACCCGCTGCCGAAAAAGCTGGAAAGCCTTCTAAAGAAGACAAGCCGGCTAAAGAAAAGAAAGCCAAGGCGGCCGAAGCTGCTAAAGAGGAAAAACCCCCCAAAGAAGAAAAACCGGCAGTAGCCGAAGCTAAAAAAGAAAAGAAACCTAAAGCAAAGAGCAAGAAAACGGAAGATACAGCAGAAAAATAAGGAGTAGTTCCGCGTGAACGATGTCAAACTCCCGCCTAACGATAATGACGCCGAAGAAGCGGTCATTGGCTCCCTGCTGATTGATGGCACGTCTATTTTCCAGATTGCCGATTTCCTCCAGGCGTCCGACTTCTACTTCGAGCAGAACCGGTTGCTCTTTGAGGCGACAATGGCTCTCTACCAGCGTGACGAAGCTATTAACAACGTGACGCTGGCGCAGGAACTTTCGCGTCAGGGCAAGCTGGAAAACGTTGGCGGCGCCGCTCGTTTGAGTTATCTGATATCTGTCCCCGCTACCTCGCTGGATATCGAGCATTATGCCCGCATCGTCTATCGCCTTTCCGTCATGCGACAGCTTATCACCGCCGGCGACCGCATTTCTGGTATAGGCTATGAAGCTGGACCCGACGTTGAGGAAGGCTTGGCTAAAGCCGAAGGTATTTTATTCCGTTTACGCCGCGGCGGTGGTACTAATGACCTGACCCATATCCGCGAGGTGCTGGATAAATACTTTGAAGTAACCCCGCCCTCCGAGGGGGGCGAGCGTTTAATCAGTATTCCCTCCGGCTTTGCCGGTCTGGACGAACTCCTGAACGGACTCCAGCGCTCCGACCTGGTTATTGTGGCGGGACGTCCCAGCATGGGCAAGACCAGCCTGGCGTTGAACATCGCCCGCAACGCCGCCGTCGAGAATCGGGCTACGGTGGCTCTCTTCAGTCTGGAAATGAGCCGCGACTCACTGGTGACGCGTCTGGTCTCCAGCGAATCGGGCATCAACTCCCGACGCATCCGTTTTGGCGAGCACAAGACCGACGAAGAAGAACAAAAAGTCATGGACGCTACCGGCATTCTCTCGGAAGCGCCAATTTATGTTGATGATACACCGATGATTCGTATGGCGGAATTGCGCTCCAAAGCCCTCCGCCTTAATTATGAACGCGGTATTGATTTAGTTATCGTTGACTACCTCCAGCTGATGCAAGGCGAGAGCTCCGGACGTAGTGAAAACCGTGTCCAGGAAATCAGCTTGCTCTCCCGGTCGCTGAAAGCGCTGGCACGGGAAATTAATGCTCCCGTCCTGGCTACCTCGCAGTTGAGCCGCGCCGTCGAATGGCGCGCCTCCCACGAGCCGCAGCTCTCCGACCTTCGTGAAAGCGGCAGCATCGAGCAGGACGCCGATGTCGTTATGTTTATTTATCGCGACGAATACTATTATAAAAGCGAAGAAGAGTGGATAGCCGCCCACCCCGACCGCGAATACCCCCGGGAAGAAGCGGATGTCATTATCGCCAAGCACCGCAACGGACCCACCGGCCGCATTAAGCTGCGTTTCCGCCATACCCTGGCAAAATTTGAATCTTTAGGTTTTGTGGAGCCGACGCTGCTATGACGCAATTTCAGGGTTTTCCATCCGGCGGCAATGTCCAGTATACCGCCATACCCAATGTCTTCTTTAGCGGTCTGCTCCCGCAGATAACCGAGGTCGCCGAGCTTAAGACGATTTTATATATCATGGCGACGCTTTACACAAAAAAAGGCTCCCCCCGCTTTATTGCCCATCACGAGTTGCTGGAAAACGCCACACTAATGCAGGGGATTGGCAATTCGGAGGAGAAACTGCGCGACGCTTTAAAACTGGCGGTTGACCATGGCGCTTTATTAAGCCTAAGGGTGGAAAAAGAAGGCACTTCGCAGGATATCTACTTCCTCAATGATGACTCCAGCCGTCAGGCAGCGGAGAAAATCCAAAGCGGTGAGTTAAAACTGGCGGGGCTTAAGGTCGGCGTACCTGCTCCCGTAGCTGCGGAACCGCTGCCGGATATCTTCACCGTTTACGAGCAGAATATCGGTATCTTAACCCCCATGATTGCCGATGAACTCCGTGACGCCGAACGTCTTTATCCCCCCGAATGGATTCGCGACGCCATTAAAGAGGCTGTATCTTATAACAAGAGAAACATTAAGTATATTACCAAAATCCTGGAAAATTGGTCGGTAGAAGGCCGTAGTGATGGAACACATCAAAGAGACTCTAAAGCGACAGGGCCAGAAAAGTACTTCAAAGGAAAATACGGACACATGGTCCAACGCTGACGAACCGTCAGCCAAAGGTACTCCTTGCCCCGTCTGTAAAGGTGCCCGTGTGGTGCATCCCGGTTTGCCTTCGGGTAAGCCGGACTATTCCCGCACGGTGCCCTGTAAGTGCGTGCAGCAGGAGCAGGATACCGAACGCCTTACCCGGCTGAAGAAGTACTCTAACCTTGGTTCTTTAACCCGCTTTATTTTTGATAACCTCATCCCCGAGGGCAGAAGCAGCAACCCTCAAGCCCAGGAACGCTTTAATAAGGTTTTTAAAGCTGCCAAAGATTTTGCTGCCAAGCCGGAAGGATGGCTGGTCTTTAGCGGACCTAGCGGCAGCGGCAAGACCCACCTGGCGGCGGCCATCGTTAACGAGTGCATTGAAAAAGGTTTCCCCGCCCTTTATCTCACTACTCCGGATTTGCTCGACCGTTTACGCGCCTCCATGAATCAAGATAGCGAGATGCCTTATGACGAGTTTTTCGACCAGGTAAAGACCGCCCCCTTGCTGGCTCTGGATGACCTCGGTGTACAGTCCGGCACTAATTGGGCTAAAGAAAAACTCGACCAGCTGCTGAACCATCGATTTAACGCCAGTTTGCCTACAGTTATTGTTACGGCGGTCGCTTTAGACCAGATGGACGACCGTCTGCGTACTCGCCTCACTGATACACGTTTATGCCGCGCCTTTGTTTTAGAAGAAGCCTCGGCGACCTCTATCTATGCCTGGCCGCCGGAGTTTGAGCTACAGAAAAACATGACCTTTACAAGTTTTAACCGAGAATACCCGCTTTCTCTTGATATACAACAAAATTTAGAGGATGTTTTTCATATTGCCTTTGATTTTGCCAAAAATCCGGATGGCTGGCTGGTCATTGTAGGAGAGACGGGTCGTGGTAAAACACATCTCGCTTCTGCCATTGTCAATCATCGTTTTGGAATGGGCAAGCCCGCTCTATTTGTTGTTGTTCCGGATTTTCTGGACCACCTTCGCTCTACTTTCAATCCGGAAAGTAAAATAAGCTACGACCAGCTTTTTGAGAGTGTTAAAACCGCTCCGTTTTTGGTCTTAGACGATTTCGGTGAGCAGTCTATGAATCCCTGGGTCAAGGAAAAACTATACCAGCTGATTAATTATCGTTATAACAGCCGATTGCCAATGGTTATTACCACTCGTCTTTCTCTAGATGAAATTATGAAAGAAGTTGATAGCACCATAAGCTCTCGCCTGGTCGATAGGAATATCAGCCAGATTTTCGCCATTATCGCTCCTGATTTCCGCGTTGACGAAAGAGGCCGTAAAAACCCCCACCCCAAATCCCCCCGCAGACGCTAACTACACGTCATTCCAGCGTGACCCCTCATCCCCTCGCCCCGAATATCTTACTCCCAATCCTCACCATATTGGCGCCCTCTTCCATAGCTATTTTATAAGAGTCCGTCATTCCCATGGAAAGGTATTTCATATCGACGTTAGGTAAGTGTAATTGCTTTACCTGGTCGAATAGATTCTTCGTTTCGCGGAAATTTGCTCGTAACTTCTCCGCCTCTCCCGTCGCCGTTCCCATCGTCATTAGCCCCTCCACCCGGATATTTTTAAGTTCTGCTATTGCCTTAATTAGTTCTAAAGCATCCTCCGGCATTACCCCTGCCTTTTGCGCTTCCCACCCGCTGTTTATCTCCACCAGCACTGGCATTACTTTGCCGGTTTGTCCGCATCTTTTATCGATTTCCGTGGCTATCTCTAAAGAGTCAACCGTCTCAATCATGTCGAAAAGCTCGACGGCCTTTTTCACCTTGTTTCTTTGCAGGTGCCCGATAAAGTGCCACTCCACTTTACTTCCGACGATCTGTCGCGCAGCTTCCGCTTCCTGAACGTAGTTCTCCCCGACTATCTTTATGCCCGCCTCCACCGCCTCCAGGATGTCCTGCGGCGTCTTTGTTTTGGCGGCAGCGACAAGCTTAACGCCCGCTGGCAATTCTGCCAGTATTTGTTTTACATTATCCGCAATGCCCACTTGATTGCCTCTTTACTGACATTTTACTCCAGGCGCTCAATACCTACCAAATAAAAACCTCCATGCGTTTGGCAGGCCGATTGTGTTAAAATCAACTATCACCCAATTTTGAATGAGGAGGTTGTCCTTTGTCCCCTGCCGAATATCTTGGTATTATTGGTGGTGTCTTTACTACCTTCGCCGTTGTCCCGCAGATTATCCGTGTCTATCAACTTAAAAGCGCCCGGGAGATAAGCTTAATCTTTACGTCCTCGCTTTTGCTGGGCATTATCATCTGGCTGGTTTATGGTATCTTTTTAAACCTGATTGCGATTATCATCTGGAACTCCATCGGTATCGTACTAAATGGCTGGCTTTTACTGGTTAAAATAATTTACGGGCGTCAAAAAGCCTGAAAACCCGGCAAATTGCCGTTTGTTTCTCCAGTTACCCTTTAAATTATTCATATTTTGTTAAAAATTGTGTCGGGAAACCATTGACCAAACGAGATAAATGGTTTACACTGTTGATATGCTTCAAAGCCTGGAAGCCAAATTGAGTAAAAATAAGGATTTTATCATTGCCTTAGAGTGTCGGCAGTTGCCCGGCGTCTGTGGCCGAGCGTTATTGCTCTTATACTAATCGATCAGCTTTCTCCGCTTCCCATTTTTGTTTCTACTTATTAGTATATGTGTATAGGGTCGGGTGGTATTCCAAAAAGCCCGGCTTAAGCTGGGGGGGGAAGCAGATGGAGGGATTATATGAACGGACAATTTAAAAAACAGCGTGAACAACTGGATACGGAATTCAAGCGCCTGACTGACGAAATGACGCAGCTGCAAAACAATGCCTCCAGCGCCGAAGAACGGCGTGAGGGTAGTCCCTTTGGCAAACGGGAAGAAGAAGCCACAGAAACCCTCGAGCTTGAAAAACGCCTGGCTCTGGAAAACCGCATTCGCCAGGAAATGGCAAAAGTCGAACACGCTTTAGAGAAGATAAAGAACGGCACCTATGGTATGTGCGATAATTGTGGCCAGCCCATTAGCCCCGAACGTTTGGAAGCATTACCGCAGGCGAGTCTCTGCCTGAACTGTAAAGCTTTATTATCAAAGAATGGAAAATTTGCGCCGTCCCCGAGATAAATGGCGAGATATTATCTTTTGCAGTGTCGCCGTTTTTGTCGTCATTGCCGACCAAATTACCAAAGCATTAATCCGGGCTAGCGTCCTTCCTGGAGAGGTGTTTTACGATGTTGGTTATTTCCGTATCATCCACGTAGAAAATACCGGCGCGTCTTTTAGTCTTTTTCAGGGTCACTCCTTAGTTATTGTCATCGTCTCCATCATCGGTTTACTGGTTATTTTGTCCCTGGTTTTCTTCTTCCGCAGCCGCTGGTCTTTCCTCCAGAGCAATTGGGTAATCGTCGCTCTGGCGTTGGTAACCGGCGGCGCTATTGGCAATAACCTTATTGATCGGCTCCGTCAGGGCACGGTGACCGATTACCTGGATTTTAAAGTCTGGCCGGCCTTTAATGTGGCCGATATGTGCCTTACTGTTGGTATTATTATTCTTGTTTATCGCCTCATCTTCTATTCTGGTTTAACAAAAGATAAAAAATGACTAAGGGATTTTCCTTTGTCGTCGATGTTGCCGGACTCCGCCTCGATAAGTTTGTCGGGGAAAGGTGTCCCGAGCTTTCGCGCACCCACGCCCAGCAGCTTATCCGCGACGGCTTTATCACAGTTAATGGCAAATCTGCCAAACCCAGTCTCAAGCTTAATGCCGGCGACAAAGTTGATATCGTTATTCCCCCTGAACCCATATCCCACCTTGAACCGGAAAATATCCCGCTTAAAATCGTTTATGAAGATAAAGACTTACTAGTAATCGATAAACCGGCGGGTTTGCCGGTTCACCCCGCCCCCGGCCACCCTTCCCATACTCTGGTTAACGCTGTCTTGAGTCACCTGCCTTCTCTGGAAAAAGAAGCCGGTTCGCTCCGGCCCGGCATTGTCCACCGCCTGGATAAAGATACCTCGGGGCTGCTCATTGTAGCCAAGAACCGGCTGGCGCAGGCAAACCTCTCCCAGCAATTTAAGAGCCGCATCGTTAAAAAGACCTACATTACTCTGGTGCAGGGTAAACTCACGCCGGAAAAAGGCACCATCGAAGCAGCCATCGGCCGTGACCCCTCCCACCGCCAGCGCATGGCTATCGTTGCCAGAGGACGTGAGGCGCGCACGGAATACCGCGTGATAAAGTATATCGGCAATTATTCCCTGCTGGAAATCAAGCCGGAAACCGGCCGTACTCACCAGATAAGGGTCCACCTGGCGGCTATCGGTTTCCCTGTTGTCGGCGACGCTACGTACGGCTTAAAATCCTCCCGTTTTCCCCGCCAGTTCCTCCACGCCAGTAAAATAACCTTTAAACTCCCCTCCACCGATAAAGAAATTACTTTAGAATCCCCCCTCCCCCCGGATTTAGAGCAAGTCCTTAGAGAAATAAGCTAGTAGTCTAGTGTTTCGTATATTTCCGTTTGCATCTTTTTAAAAGAAGTGCGAAAATAATATTAGACACATCCCGATATATCGCGTTATACTGATTATTAATAAATCTTAAGGAGATTCTCATGCAGTATCGCAAATTTGGCAAGTTGGATTGGAAAGTAAGCGCCCTCGGCTTTGGCGCGATGCGTTTACCCACGCTCGACGCCGACCAGTCGAAAATCAATGAACCCGAAGCTATAAAAATGATTCGCTACGCTGCCGATAACGGCGTTAATTACATTGATTCCGCTTATCTCTACCACATGGGACAGAGTGAGATAGTGGTCGGCAAAGCGCTTAAGGACGGCTACCGCCAGAAGATGAAGGTCGTTACCAAACTGCCCGTTAATTTTATGGATAAACCTGACGATATCGACAAAATATTAAACGAGCAGCTTAAAAAATTGGATATTGATAAAATTGATTTCTATCTCCTCCATGGGCTGAACAAAATCGGCTGGGGCAAAGTGAAAGACTGGAAAGTAATTAATTGGGCGGAAAAGCAGATGGCGGCGGGGAAAATCGGTCGTCTTGGCTTCTCCTTCCACGATACCTACGACGTTTTTAAAGATATCGTTGACGGCTACGATAATTGGGTGTTGTCGCAGATTCAGTACAACTATATGGACGAGAATGAGCAGGCCGGCCGCAAGGGTTTGGAATACGCTGCCTCCAAAGGACTCGCTCTGGTTATTATGGAACCCCTCCGCGGCGGTAAGCTTTCCCGAAACCCCATGCCCGCCCCCGTCGAAAAGGTTCTTAAAGAAGCCAAACACCAGATGCCCGCGGTGGAATGGGCTTTTAACTGGCTCTGGAACCAGCCGGAAGTTTCGGTCACGATAAGCGGCATGAACACTATGGAACAGGTCATTGAGAACGTAAAAATCGCCAACCGCTTCAAGGGGCTCGGTTCGTTTAGCGCCGAGGACGCCGCTGTCATTAAGAAAGCCCGCGATGCTTTCAAGAGCTTAAGCCCAATCCCCTGCACCCAGTGCAATTACTGCCAGCCCTGTCCCAATGGCGTCGTTATCCCCACGGTTTTCCAGATTTATAATGACTCCGTGATGTATGATGATGTGATGCACGGCAAGTTCATCTACAACTCGGCGTTTGGTATCCCGCAGGACAAGCGCGCCGATAAATGTGTGGACTGCAACGAGTGTCTGGAGAAATGTCCCCAGAGCATTGAGATTCCGAGTTGGCTTAAAAAAGCCCACGAAGCTCTCTACTCCGCCACTCCGATAGGACCTCCCGCTCCTCCTCAACCCAAGAAAAAAGAGTAAAACAAAAGAGGGGCGTTAAGCCCCTCTTCCTTTTTCCCCAACAACCAATTACTAACTACTTATACAGCCACTTCCTGAATATATAGCGGCTGAATATCGGCATGATAACCCATGTTAAAAGCGTCACCAGTAAAGCGCCTACTACGGCGTTAAATGCGAAGAAATTTGGCTCTTTCCAGAACAACTCTATCAATGCGATAATGCCACAGGAACCCAGAAACACCCCAACCCAGGTGACTATCGCCATCTTCCAGGGCTTGGGGCTTTCCAGCTCTGGGCATTCGGGGATGGCAAACCACGTTTCCAACCCGGTAGCCTCCTGCCTATACTTGCGTGAAAAAGCATCGGCCTCGAAGGAGAACTTCTGGCGGAGGTAGGAATCCTCCCAACGGTGCAGGGCTTCATCATCTTTAAAGTAAAGGACGATATGTCGTAGACCTCCCTTGCCCGGGGCGGGC
>CAIWTG010000261.1 GCA_903915565.1 uncultured Chloroflexota bacterium | reverse complement strand
TATCTTTCTACGTCAAATTCCAGCTTTACGCGTTTACCTTCGACCAGTTTTTTTGTAAACGCATAAGCTTCTTTGCCTAATTTTTTAATTGCATCAACACTCTGGCCAGAACGCCGGGCATCGCGCTCCAGCTTATTTGATTCATGCATCTCCGGAGTATCGATACCGATTAAACGCACCCGCTCATTATTTTCTAATACCAGCGTATCTCCGTCTACAACACGGGTAACCAGAATATTATTATAATCAAAACTCCGTCCAAAAGGTATTTGCCATTTAACTTCTTCTTTGGAATGAAAACGCGGATCCAAATCATCGCTAAAAGACGAAGTTGACCCTGCCCTCCGCGAGCATTTGGATGTTATAATGAATAAGGAGCTTCCCGTTAACAGAATTTCCGTTGAAGATAGACTTAACGCCTGCATTATGGAATTAAGGAAAACCTATCTGCGCAACCTGGCTGTCCAACGAGGTGAAACCGCTGCAGCAGAACCTGATATTTCCTACTTCAAAGAGAACGTAGAAATCGAAAACAAGTTAAGAAACTTAAATGAAACCAGAATTAAAAAACGCCAGTCTTCCTACGGGAAGCTAAGGAGGTAGCCGATGGAAAAAGATAAAAACGAGATGGATTCTCTCCGCAGCGGCGATAATATGGAAGAAATTCAACACCCCGATATTTCGGACTCCAGTGGTAAAAAGGAGACTATATTTGGCGGGTCTATGGAACCCGACGAAGAAATAGAAAATGGCGAAATCCCCGAGGGCGACGAGTTCTGGACGAAAGATAAGGAAGATACGGACGTTGACCTGGACGTTGAGCCGCCGGCGGAAGAGGTAGCCGAACAGGATATTACCGACGACCCTGTGCGCATTTACCTCCACGAGATTGGCCGCGTGCATCTCCTTACCGCCAGCGATGAAAAAAGCCTCGCCAAACATATGGAGGAAGGCAAATACATTAAGATAATCCAGCAGGAATATACCCGTAAAAACGGACGCCAGCCTGCCGCCTCCGAAATTTTATTGGCTATCCTGCAAGACCTCGGGCAGACGGCGCAGATTATTCATCTCCTGCAGGAAAAACTGGGTCTGCATAAGACCAAGAATTTTAACAAGAGCATTTATGACCCTAAGGTCCAGGAAATGATTGATAACTCTATTGACCCGCAGCTTATCCAAGATATCGCCGCTAAACTCAACAAACCAATCCCGGACATTGAAGATGTGCTTGTCCGCCTTTCCATGGGCAGCCGCCTCCTGCCGGAAGAAATCCGCAACCCAGTTGATGGCCACGTTAACCTGAATGATATCGCCAAAATGACCACCGATGCTAAATTTATGCGCTCTATCCAGTCCCACGAAAAGCATTATTCCTCTTTTATCAACAATATTATTCACGAGGGCAAAAAAGCGGAAAGACACCTTATCGAAGCCAACCTGCGCCTCGTCGTCAGCGTGGCTAAAAAGCACATTGGCCGCGGTATGTCCCTCCTCGACCTTATTCAGGAGGGCAACATCGGCCTCATGCGCGCCGTAGAAAAGTTCGACTACCGTAAGGGCTATAAATTCAGCACTTACGCTACCTGGTGGATTCGCCAGGCTTTAACCCGCGCCATCGCCGACCAGGCGCGCACTATCCGCATCCCCGTCCATATGGTGGAAACCATCAACCGCCTCTTGAGAATCAGTCGCCGTCTGGCGCAGGAGTATGGCCGCGAGCCTACCTCCCGCGAAATCGCCAAAGAAATGGAAGTCTCCTCCGATAAAGTGCGGGAAATCGTTAAAGTCTCCCAGCTCCCCATCTCTTTAGAATCCCCCATCGGCGAGGAAGAGGACAGCCCCCTCGGCAACTCTATCGAGGATAGGAACGCCCTGCCGCCGGTAGACATTGCCTCCAAGCAGCTCCTCAAAGAACAAATCGAGGACGTCCTCACCACCTTAACCCCCCGCGAAAAACGCGTCCTGGAACTGCGCTTTGGACTGGAAGACGGACGCAGCCGCACCCTGGAAGAAGTAGGGGTGGAGTTCAACGTTACCCGCGAGCGCATCCGCCAGATAGAAGCCAAGGCTTTGCGTAAGCTCCGCCACCCCTCCCGTAGCCGCAAGCTTAAGGACTATTTAGAGTAATCTCCTCTCCTCTTCTCCGTCATTCCCGCTTGCCCTGAGCCTGTCGAATGGGCGAAAGCGGGAATCCACGTTGGGTCCTTAACGACCGTAAAAAATAAACAACTAATTCTTGAATCATCGGCGGGCCGCAAAGCCCGCCTTTTTTATCACTAAACCCGCCTCCCTCTTGACAAAATAGACTGCATGGTCTATATATAGACTACACAGTCTATATTATTCAGGGAGGGCACTCATGTCTCCAAAAGTCCCCCAGGCCTACCTTAAAGCCCGCCGCGAGGAAATTATGGATGCCGCGGTGAAATGCTTTATGGAAAAAGGCTTTCATAATACCACCATGCAGGATATCTATGACGCCGCTAATTTAAGCCCCGGTGCTGTCTATAATTACTTTGACAGTAAAGAAGATATCGTCGTTTCGGCGTTAAAAGAATTCAGCGATTGGTCAATTTCATCGATAACGCCGCTGCTTTCAGAAAACCAGACCGAATCGTTAATCAAATACGTAGAATTCTGGATATCTTACACCAAACAACAGGCTAGTACCGAACGTTTCAGTGTTACCCTTGATTATTATTCGGAAGCCGCGCGTAAAAACAACATTCGTGAAGCTGTGCTCAAGTCACAAAACCGCAGCCATGAAAAAATCATGGAGATTGTCAAGAATAACCAGCGAACGGGGAAAATCAACCCCAAACTTGACCCTTTAGCCACAGCCCGGGTAATCGGCAGCATGGTTTTTGGGGCTACTATCCACAAAATGCTAAACCCGGACCTTGATGTTGACGCTTATGGTAAAGTCTGTGAATCGCTGATAAACGGTACCTTCACCCGCCCCGCCAAACGCCGCTCCACTAAAAAACACCAGCCCGCCGCACTCAAGACACTGTCTGGCGGTTAGTTCTTCCTCCTCAGTTACACTCCTCCTCCGGTCTTTCGGGCCTGACAAGTCAGAATCTGGTCGGGGGAGGAGCGTGGGAGTCTAAAGCCCGCCCGCCGCTGTTCCCGCCTAACCGTGATGCCTTTGTTGCGTTATAAACTATGGAGAACACAAAATAGGGGACGATGCGGATGACTAAAGTTTTATTATTGTTTATCGCTGGGCTGCTATCATTTGTTTTGATATTCGGCGTCGCCTGCTCCGGGACGAATATCGAAATCACGCTTGCCCCGATACATGAAGTAAACATCACTTTAATGAAGTCCTATCCGCCGCAAGTTGATGTCTATATCAAGGGCGGCTTACCCGACGGCTGTACCACGTTTAACGACGCCACAGTAACCCGCGAGGGCACTATTGTGAACATCAAAGTTACCGTTCAGCGTCCCAGGGACGCCATGTGCCCGGCCATTTACGGCTTTTTTGAAAAGAATATCAATCTCGGCAGCAATTTTGTTGCTGGCATAACCTATACCGTCAACGTCAACGACCACACGACTACATTTACCTACTAGGCGGTCATCGCCGGTTATTTTCTAAACCCCTAAAAATTTTCCTTAAAAACCTCTTGACAAATCGCCGTATAGGGTTTAATATTGATTAAGGAATCAAAAACAAAATCAAAAAAGAAATTAAAATAAATAGTAAGGAGAGCAGCCATGACAACTAAACAGGTCGACAAGAAAGATTTTACACGGGTCGAGATAAGCACTACCTTCGATTTTGAAATCATCCAGGCAAAAACCTTTAGCGTGCAGCTGAATGCCGATGAAGGTTTTTTGAAAAACGTCAATGTAGACCAGGACGGTGATAAATTATCCGTCGGCCACAGCCACCACGTTGCTTGGATGTTCCGCTTTACCCGGCCTAAGGTTAAAATTACTATGCCGGTGATTAAAGAGCTCCGGCTTGTTGGGGCGGTGCAGGGCGAAGTCAGCGGATTTAAATCTAAAGAAGATTTCCGTCTGGAAATGGACGGAGCCAGCAAAGTGACTCTCGACTTGCAGGCGGGCAACACCGAAATTCATGTTCGCGGCGCGTGTTCGGTAGACGCCAAAGGCGCGGCAGAAAACCTGATTGTTGACGTCAACGGCGCCTGTACTCTTCTGATGAAGGAATTCGTCGTTAAAAACGCCGCCGTCAGACTTAACGGCGCCAGCACCTGCACGGTCAATGTCAACGGCAAGCTGGATGCCAGGCTGGGTGGAGTATCCAACTTATTCCTCGTAGG
>CAIWTG010000260.1 GCA_903915565.1 uncultured Chloroflexota bacterium | reverse complement strand
TGCACCGCTGCATCGGGTGCTACTCTTGTATGGTGGCCTGCCGCCAGGAACACTTCATACCTCGCGATATATATTTTAACCGCATACTTATCACCGAAAAGGGTAAGTTCCCTACGGTTCAAAAGATTATTATCCCGACACAGTGCAACCACTGCAAAGAGGCCGTTTGCGTTAAGGTCTGCCCCACCGGCGCCACCACCCAGCGTGAGGATGGCCTGGTATTAGTCGACGATAAGAAATGCGTCGGCTGCGGCTATTGCGTCGTCGCCTGCCCTTACCAGCAGCGCACGCGTTATGAAGACCCTAAATCAGAATACTTCCCCGGCCAGGGGTTAACTCCTTATGAAACATTGGGCAAGCAGCTGTTCCCCTACAAATCGGGTACAGTGCTCAAATGCACCTTCTGCGTCGAGCGGCTTGATGAAGGCATCAAGAACGGACTCAAACCGGGCGTCGACCGTGAGGCCACCCCGGCCTGCGTCATTACCTGCCCCACTCAAACCAGAGTCTTTGGTGACCTGGATGATCCTGAAAGCGAAGTGTCCCGCTTGATAGCCTACAAGAAGGCTATTCCGCTCCACCCTGACTTCGATACCGAACCCTCTATCTATTACATGAGGGTGTAGATAACTCCAAAAATAAACGAAAGGCGAAATGACGAGGAGGTAATCGGTTAATGTATCAAACCAAGCGTTATGAATATATGGTGAAATACACCCAGCAAAAGAGCTGGATTGACGGCAGAGGCAACTTTATCGCCTTCGCCTTCTTCCTGGGCGGCATCAGCGGCGGGCTTTTCATGGCTTCCGCTTACTTTAGCAGCACATTAGGCATGTTCATATCCTGGCTGCTGGCCCTGGGCATGGGCGTCTCCTACATGATCCATCTGGGACAGCCCCTGCAGTCGTGGCGGATGTTTATGAGACCCGGTTCCTCCTGGATATCCCGCGGTTTCATCTTCATTATGCTCTTCATCGCCTTGACGGCGGTCTCCCTGATATTAGTCCAGTGGTTCCCGGATGCTAAGACCTTGATAACTACCTTTAAAATCCTGGCCGGAGTCTTCGCTTTTGCCCAGTCAATTTATACCGGCTTTGCCGTGAGCTACGTTAGCGCCATCAAGCTCTGGAATTCCGCCATCCTGCCCATCCTCTTTGTCGTCTGCGGTTTTTCCGGCGGCCTGGCCATACTGCTGGGTATCAGCCTGGGCGGCGACCAGGTTACCGCTATTGAGAACATTACCCGGATTACCCTAATCGGCTTCGCGGTTATCTTAATCGTCTACCTCTGGAACGCCACCTACAGCAGCGCCGTCGCCAAGGATGCGGTGGCCCGCCTCATGGGCGGCGCCATCGGCGCTATCTTCTGGACCGGGGTGGTCGTGCTGGGCGTCCTGATACCGGTGGGGGTTTCCGTCGGCACCTACTTCTCCGGTGAGGCATCATCAGCGTTATTACTGACAGCAGTAATTGCCGAGGTTATCGGGGGGTTGTCTTTAAGATACGTTATCCTTAAAGGCGGTATCTATCTCCCGCTTACCCACGGAGAATAATTAACTCACGTTTATTAACAACACAAGATTTCAGGGTACTACATTGTTAGTACCCTGATTTTTTTATGCCTTCATGCTATAATGGCGTAATATCATTTAGCATATGACGCTGATACCAAACGAGGAGTCTCAATTATGAACGGCTGGATGGGCAAGATTCTACAAGTTAACTTAAGCAGCGGTGAAATAAAGACCATCGACTCTAAACCGTATACAGATAAATATCTCGGGGGGCGGGGCATTGGGGTGGCGCTTTACTGGGAAAAAGTTAAACCGGAAACCAAAGCCTTCGACCCGGAAAATTGCCTTATTTTTTCCACCGGCCCGCTGGTGGCTACCAGCGCCCAGGGCGCCACGCTAACGGCGGTGGTCGGTAAATCCCCAGCCACTATACCGGAAGGTTTTTGTTACGGCAACCTTACCGGATTTGTGGGGGCGGAACTCAAAAAGGCGGGGTATGACGGCTTAATTGTTGAAGGGCGCGCCAAGCGGCCAACTTACATTTTTATAAAGGATGATATAGTCGAGCTTAAGGACGCATCGGGGATGTGGGGACGGCTTAATGGTTACGATACCGGCAAAAAACTCCAGGAAATCCATGGCGAGCCGACGAAATATATCGCCATCGGCGCAGCCGGCGAGCACCTGGTCAGGACGGCGGTAGCTTTAGCCACCCACGACTGTACGGTATCGGCCGGTTTTGGGGCGGTGATGGGCTCGAAAAACCTCAAAGCCATCGGCATCCAGGGCAGCGGCAAGGTACACGTGGCCGACCTGGAAAAACTCCACGAGCTTAACGGTTATACCATAAAAATCAGCAAGCGCATCCGGTTATCCGTTCCCCCGCATGTCGAAAATACTAAATACGCCGAACTGCTGGAAGTCATCGGGAAGGGCAATTGTTACCTTTGCGGACTGGAATGCGTAGCCGGCATGTACCGCTACGGCAAGAAACTGATAGGACACCGCAAATGCCAGTCGGTAGAATACTACCTGCCATGGGAATATGGCAAGGAAGATGAGCCAATAGAAACATGGTATAACGCCCCGGTGATGGCTAACAACTACGG
>CAIWTG010000259.1 GCA_903915565.1 uncultured Chloroflexota bacterium | reverse complement strand
CTTCATTTCCAATGCCTTGATTTTGGTTTCCATTTCTTTGGCGTTCATGAACTACCCCTTTCAAACAAAATGCAGAAATTTGTTTAACTGATTTTACTCTAAAATGTAGTTATTAGACAAATAAAAAAGGGAGCTTTTTACGGCTCCCTTTAATTATTGATAAAAGTGTATGTGTTATTCTACCGGCGCTGGAGTGGAGGTTGATATCTGATAGCCCACCCCCGGAATGGTCTGGATATACTTGGGATTCTTGGCATCGGGTTCCAGCTTGCGGCGCAGACGCCCTACAAAGACGCGCAGGTATTCTTTTTCGGAGGAGTATTCATTGCCCCAGACGCTTTGCAGTAGCATATTATGGGTGAGCACTTTATCCGAATTAACCGCCAGGTGCTGCAGCAGGGCGAATTCTGTGGGGGTTAAAGTAACCTCACGGCCGCTGACTGATACCTTGCGCTTGGCGAAGTTAATCTCCAATCCTTCGTAAGAGAAAGTGGACTGGGCGGGATTAACCGAGGGGTCGCCGCGATGGCGGAAAGCGGTCTTGATTCTAGCCATCAGTTCGGCGATGCCGAAAGGCTTGGTCAGATAATCGTCCGCACCGAGCTCCAGGCACTTTACTTTATCATTTTCATCACCGCGGGCGCTAAGGATAATAATGGGCACGTCCGACCATTCTCTAACGCGGCGGCAGACTTCTACACCGTCTATCTTCGGCATCATCAGGTCGAGGATAATCAGGTCGATGAAGTTTTTCTGGACGGCTTCCAGCGATTCCTCTCCATCGGTGGCGGTGAAAATATCGTAGCCGCGCGCCTTGAGGTTCATGCTAAGCAGCTTTAATATTGCCGGGTCGTCGTCTACAATCAATACATTTTTCTTATCCATGGTTTACCCCCTTTGGTTCAGCGGGAGACTGAATTGAAATTTTGCTCCCTCATTGGGTTTGCTTTCTACCCAGATTTTGCCCCCGTGAGCCTGTACAATTCCCTGGCAAATCGCTAAGCCCAGTCCGGTGCCCTTGCGCCGGCCGGTCTTACGGCCTTCTCCCTGGAAAAAGCGCTCAAAGACTTTCTGCTGTAATTCCAGGGGGACGCCGATGCCTTCATCGGCGACAGTGACAATCACTTCTTTATTCTTTAACTCGGCCTTAATGGTGATATTGGTGTTATCATCGGAAAACTTGACGGCGTTCTCCACCAGGTTGGTAAGCACTTCGCCGATGCGCACTTCGTCAAAATATACGGGCGGGATATTATGCGGAATTTCTATTTTCAGGTGGTGCTTGATGGTCAGTTTATCCAACCGGTCTTCGATGTTGGCAATAACTTCGCTGATTTTGTGCTGCTTCTTTTTAACTTCCAGCGCGTTGGCTTCCAGCCGCGATATCATCAGCAAATCGTCCACCAGGCGAGATAACGTATCGGCGTCACGGTCAATTGACATTATAAATTCCCGCCGCGTTTGTTCATCAAAAATGACGTCGGGCTGCAGCAGGCTGTTGGCAGAACCTTTAATCACCGCCAGCGGGGTGCGCAGCTCATGGGAGACGTTAGCGAGGAATTCGGTGCGCATGGTATCCAGCTCCCGCAATGCCCTGGCGCTGGAGGCATCTTCATAAAGCTGGGCGTTCTTGACGGCGATAGCGATTTCGCGCCCGACGCCGGTCAGCAATTCAAGGTTGTTGGGGCTGAAGCTCTGCGTGAAATCGGTGGCAATTCCCAGCACGCCGATGTTTTCGCCCAGAATCGTCAGGGGTACGCCGGCAAAAGAGCGGAAGCCGAAGTTCTTCAAAAATGTAAGCTCCGGTTCTTCGGCTTTAAGTAAGTCCTTAACGATGAAGGGACCGGACTGCTCCAGCAAATTGGTGAAAACGCCCGAGGTTGCGACTAGTTCGCGGGGCATGTTAGCCATCGCGCGGGGTGTTAAGCCATGATGACCTTTGAACTTCAGCTTGTCTTTGTCTCTAAGGTAAATGAAAATCGCTTCCAGCCCGGTGCACTCAGCGACTTTTTCCAGGGCGGAATCGATTATTTTCTGAAGGTCGAGCGACTGCGCCACGGCCTGTGAAACGCTAAGCAGGGTATTGGTGATGCGGTTATGCCGCTCTAACTCGCTGATTAACTGGCGATTTTCGAAAACGAGCTGCTGCTTTTCGATGCCGCGTTTGATAATCGTCAGGAGGTTATCGGGGTCCAACGGCTTTTCCAGATAAGAAAACGCGCCGCGATTCAGCGACAGTACAGCATTTTTAACGGAGGAATGACCGGTGAGCATAATGGCGATGATTTCCGGGTGCAGTTCGAGTATGTGAGAAAGCAGCTCTGTCCCATCAATATCGGGCAGGCTGATGTCCAGGATAGCCACGTTAAAGAAGCTATTCTCTAATAAAGCCAGCGCTGCCTCACCGGAAGGAACGTTGCTGACTTTATAGCCCTTCTTTTCCAGAATCTGACCGATGATAGTCTGAAAATCCTGGTCATCGTCTACGACTAAAATGTTGTCTTTTACTTTCATTACCTTACCTATTATTTCCTAACGACATTGGAGCTTTGTAGGGTTTGATAAATAGTGCTGTCATCTACGACGAGAATCGGCTGACCGCCGGCTTTCTCATCAATCAGTTTTATGAGTTTGTCGATATGTATCGGTTTCTGGATGATGAGCGTAACGCCCTCGTCCATAGCAGACTGAATCAGGTCTTCATCGGAATAAGCGGTCATTAAAATTATGGAGGCGTCCGGCTGAATTTCCTTGATTTTCTTAAAAGCGTCCACGCCGTTCATCTCCGGCATGACGATATCCATCAAGGTGATATCGAAATTCTGCTCTTTAAATTTATCGACGGCAGTAGAGCCGTCGCAGGCTGTCTGGACCTCATAGCCGCGGCGCTTTAAAATAATAGCGAAGGTTTCCAGAAGGTCTTCGTTATCATCCACTACCAGAATTGTCGTCTTATCGTTCATCATGATTAACTCCTTTGCCGCAGCGGCAGTTTGACGTTGAAAGTCGAGCCTTTGCCCAATTCGCTCGACACTTCGATTTTCCCGCCGTTTTGTTCCACCAGTCTCTTGGCGATAGCCAGCCCCAAGCCAATACCCTTGGGCCGGGTAGTGAAGAGAGGCTCGAATATTTTTTTATAATTTTCTTCCGGAATGCCGCAGCCGGTATCACTAAAGACTATCGAGACGAAATTAGCATCAGCGGCGGCGCTGATAGTTAAATCGCCCTTGCCGTTCATCGCCTGTACGGCGTTAGAAATTAAGTTAGAAAATACGTGGCTCATCTGTTCGGGGTCAGTCCTTAAGGTTTGCTTGAAACCATTCAGTTTGATATTGAGCTTTATCTGCGACGGAATGGTTATCCAGGTCAAACTTTCTTCTATCATTTTTTGCAGGTCTACCCTGGTCTGCGCCGGGGGCTTGATACGCGTAAAATCCAAAAGGTCGGTAACGATTTTATTAGCGACATCAACCTGTTTATCCAGCACCTTTAAAGCTTCCGCGATACCTGCTTCGTCCTTTTCGATAATAGCTATCTTTAGAAGGTAGACGCAGTTCCTGATGACATTTAAGGGATTCCGCAGCTCGTGCCCAACCCCCGAAGCCAGCTCGCCGATAGCGGCCAGCCGCTCGGCGCGAATGAGTTTTTCCTGCATTTGCTCCAATTCTGCCTGGTTTTGCTGCCGGATATTGTCGACAGACACGTCGTTTTTGTTATTTTTGGTGCTCATTTTTGTCTCCGAATGGCGGCGTCTTGTCCTCAAACGACATTGATACTCCAACTTTACCTCTATTTATAGGCGGCGAATACGACACTAACACTCATCTTGGTAAAGGCTTGCACCCATTATTAAACTGGGAGAAATAACCAGGACTAAAGTAAGGTTATATTCAGGATTAAATGGGTGGCAGTATGTATTGTATTTATGTCTAGTAGATGAAAAAATAAGTATAATGCCACAATTATCACGAGTAAAAAGGCAATAAGACATAAAATATCACAAAAAATTAATGGAATATTAATGCTTTGTTTATGAATATTTACTCGCATCTTTATGAACAAAGCCTACAATTGTAAATGTCGCTCGAAATAGGGCAAACGCAACAAACCCGAAAATAGCGTAGCCCCGGAAGGCAGAATCATGATACAGACGAAGGTAGAAACGGTGAACCTTTTAGTAGTGGAAGAGCAGGAAATCTACCGCGAGATATACAACACTATGCTGCCGAAGACCGGCGACATCAATGTGTTGCGTATTACCGATGTCGGTGAAAAAGGCTCAATTATTCGGGCTATTAAAGAACTAAAACCCGACGTAATGCTTTTAAGCATAAAGAAGCTCGATGAAAATATTGTCGAAGAGCTGGGAACAATCAAGAATTCTTATCCCCAGATGGGTATTGTTATTTTAATTGTGTATTACAGCGCGCAGGATATTGAGATACTGCGTAAGCTGGCTCTTTGCGGCGGCAGCGGCATGGCGCTTTTCCTAAAGCAGTCGCTGGATAAAGTCCAGCAGTTGTGCCGGATGGTCCTCGCCGTTAAGCAGGGTCAGGTTATCCTCGACCCGCCGCTGGCTAACTTCATGTTCGCCGGCAAGCCGGATTGCCCCTTCCTCAAGCAGCTTACCGCCCGCGAACTAGAAATCCTTAGCCTGCTTTCGCAGGGCTACACCAACCAGGCAATTGCCGAGACATTATTCATTGATATTAAGACCGTAGAACATCACCTGAACAGCATGTATAGCAAACTCAAATCCGACCCCGATTATAATACCAAGCACCTGAGGGTCAGCGCCGCCAAACTGTACCTAGAGAAGATGGGTCTGCTCTACCAGCGTGAAGAGCCGCGCGTTACTGCCGGCGTGAGATAATTCAACCGGAAGCATTTATCTGATTACGGCCGATTTTAACCGAAAGATTTAATCGGGTCGGCCACCATGGCCAGGCGGATATCCGGCTTACCGGCCCCCCATGTCCCTTCCATTTCGGCTATAGCGTCCTGGAAGGCTTTGCTCTTGGGGAACTCGGCGAAGTCTTTCATGTTGTCAAATTCATAAACCGCTAAATATTGCGGGCGGTTGGCTTTTTCATCGATTAGTCTATAGCGGGTAACCTTTTTTACTCCCTTAAATTTCATCAACATGGGTATGTGGACTTCATTGTACCACTTGTTGAATTTTGCATCGTTTTCCGGCTTACATTCCGTCTGAATAATGTTTAAAATCCTGGCTTTAGACATATGCTTTTCCCCTTTCATTGAATGGCTAGAATTATAACTAATCATAATTTTTCAAGACCTGGTTTGTCAAATAGAATCATGCCGATTTGACTTTATTCTCGCGACAAAATAAACTGTGGGTACGAAAATCACTTTTATAAGGAGGATATTTTGAAAGCCGCAATTTGTTATGAGATTGGGAAACCACTGGTCGTTGAGGAAATTAAAGTAGACTCCCCCAAAGAGGGCGAAGTCAAAGTAAAGGTGGCAGCCACCGCCGTCTGCCACAGCGATATCCATTTCTTTAAAGGAGAACTACCCGGCGATACGCCGTTTGTCGGCGGACATGAATCGGCCGGCTGGGTGGAAGAAGTCGGCCCGGGCGTCAAGGATTTTAAGAAAGGCGACGCGGTAGTAATATCGCTGCTGTATTCCTGCGGCAAGTGCCTTTATTGCCGGACGGGACGCAGCCATCTTTGTAATGGAACTTTCGCCCTGGCTACGGAAACGCGGATGCACAACCTCAAAGGCCAGGATTTAAGACAGAATATTCAAATCGGCAGCTTTGCCGATTATACCGTTGTTGACCAGTCGCAGCTGGTAAAAATCCCCACCGATATCCCGATGGACAGCGCCTGCATGCTGGCCTGCGGCGTTATTACGGGTTACGGCGCTGTAGTCAACCGCGCTAAAGTCGGCCCGAATGACAACTGCGCCATCATCGGCGCTGGCGGCGTCGGTCTTAATGCAGTTCAGGCTGCGGCGATATCCGGAGCCTATCCGGTGATTGCCGTGGACATTGCGGACGATAAACTGCAGGCGGCTAAGAAGTTCGGGGCGACGCACCTCGTCAACTCTGCCAAAGTGGACGCCGTTAAAGAAGTGCAAAAGCTCACCGGCGGTGAGGGGGCAGACTTTGTTTTTGTGACCGTAGGCAGCACCAAAGCTTTTGAACAGGGCTTTGAGATGTCCTGTCCTACCGGCATGACGGTCCTGGTGGGGTTAGCCAAGTTTGACGCTATGGCGCAATACTCGCCATTCTTGGTAACGCGCTACGAGAGAATTATCACCGGTAGTTTTATGGGAACAACCCAGCTCCATACAGAGATTCCCAAGCTGGTGACGCTTTATAAAGCCGGTATTCTTAAGCTTGACGAACTTATCACGCACCGCTTCCCGCTGGAGAAAATCAACGAAGCGATTGACGAAGTGGTGCAGGGTAAAGCCCTGCGCAATATTATCGTGATGAAATAACAGGGGAGACGTAAATAATGAGGGGGCGAGCGTAAACTCGCCCCCTTTTTTTGTTTCTGGCGAAGCTGAAAATTTGGCTGCAAAATACCGTTTTGAAATAAAAATTCGAAGTGGTATAATAAGGCAATTATATACAAATATCACTAAATTTGGCTTCAGGAGAGCAACATGAATAACAATCAGGCAATCGTCAATACGAAGTACGGCAAGCTGGAAGGCTATCAGGAAAACGGGATGTACGTTTTTAAAGGCATTCCGTACGCCGCCCCGCCGGTAGGGGATTTACGCTGGCTGCCGCCCCAGCCGTTAAAGAAATGGGACGGGGTTATAGCCGCGAAAAAATACGGGTGTATTTCTCCCCAAAATATGATGCCAATGGCCGCCAATATGCCGGGCATGCCTGATATGTCAATCGAAGTTCAAAATGAAGGCTGCCTTTATATGAATATCTGGACACCCGGGCTGGACGACGCCAAGCGCCCGGTTATTTTCTGGATTCACGGCGGCGCTTTTATCATCGGCGCCGGCAACGAGCCGTTCCTGGAAAACGGCAGTTTGGTAAAGCGCGGCGATATCGTCCTCGTCAGTATCAACTATCGCATGGGTGCCTTCGGGTTTATGAACCTTAAAGAAATCACCGGCGGCAAAATTCCTGCGACCGGCAGCGAAGGCTTACTCGACCAGATAGCCGCCTTAGAATGGGTAAAGGATAATATCGCGTTTTTCGGGGGCGACCCGGGTAACGTCACTGCGGCGGGCTTTTCGGCCGGCGCTATGAGCATCGGCGACCTTTTAAGCATGCCCAAGGCGCGTGGTTTATTCCATAAAACCATCAACCGCAGCGGCTCAACCAATACCGTTACGGCGTTGAAAAATGCTGTAGATACCACCGAACAATTTTTGAAGGTGCTCAACATAAACCCTAAAGATACTGAGAGCTTACGCAAATTGACGGCACAACAATTACTCGAGGCGCAAGAAAAACTTGGGGTAATAATGCGTGAAGCCAAGGGCGCCCTGACGCCTTTCGCGCCGGTGGTTGACGGAGACGTTATGCCGGATTTCCCCATCAATTTGATAAAAAAAGGCTCAGCGAAAAACGTCATCGTTATGGCGGGCAACACTCTAGATGAGTTGAAAATGAGCACAGGCATGGACCCAGCGATGAGAAACCTGGATGAAGCCGGACTCCTCAATAGAATGAAAGCTTTAGCGCCAGCGGAAATGGCTCCCGGCTTAATTGAGGTTTACCGTGAAGCATTAAAAAAACGCGGCAGCAGCGTCTCCCCGATGGATATCCTGGGAACGATTAGCTCCGACCTCATGTTCCGCATACCCACCATCCGCCTCGTCGAGGCGCAGCGAGATAACGGCGCGCCGGCATACAATTACTACTTTACCTATAAGTCGCCGGCGATGGGCGGCATACTGGGCGCGATGCACGGATTGGATAATCCCTTCCTGTTCGAGGCTCTGGATAAAGATTTTACCGGCAATGGAGCGGGACAGCAGGACATGTCTCTTAAGATGCAGGATTCCTGTATTGCCTTTGTAAAAACCGGCGACCCGTCTTGCAAGACGGCCGGCCAGTGGCCGATGTACGGCAAAGACCGCCAGACAATGGTCTGGAATATTAACCCGCAGGTCAAAGCTGCACCGTACGAAGCAGAGCGTAAAGCCTGGGATGGTTTTGATTTTAAGTTTACTCAGCCGTTATAAAACTTTCTCTAAACCGGAGTTATTTTAACGTCCAGCACTGCGGCCTGACCCTTGCGTACGGCGGCCAAGCAGTCCTTAAGCGCCAGCGGCACGTCGGCAGGGTCGTCCACCATCAGTCCATAAGCTTTATTGGCACGGGCGATGAGCGTATAGTCCGGCGGGGAAATAAAGTCCGCGCCCATATTGATGCCGTCGTATTTTTCCCGGAAAATGCCTTTGATAGCACCATAACCCTGATTGTCATAAATGATAGCTAAAAACGGGGCTTTGTAAAAATTCGCCGACCACAGCGACGCCTCCGGACAGCCATAGATGAAAGCGCCATCGCCCATCAGACTGATTACCGTTTTGTCCGGCGAAGCCAGCTTAACCCCCAGCGCAGCACCGGGCGCCCAACCGATGCAGCCTCCCGCACAGGAGAGCAGCGTGCCGGGCTTATCCAGGTGGAGTTCGTGGAAAACAATCGTCGCGGGAGAGAT
>CAIWTG010000258.1 GCA_903915565.1 uncultured Chloroflexota bacterium | reverse complement strand
GGTACCTCGGTAGGGGAGATGCGGTGGCCTTTGCCGTGCCGTGGTAGAAAGGCTATGGCTATACCACCCAATTTCCCCACCGTTATCGCGTCCGACGGCTTGCCGAAGGGTGTTTTAGGGTAGACCTCTTTAACGTCCGCCAGCCCCTCGATATCATAAAGCCCCGTCCCGCCAATAACGCCGATTCTAGCCTGTGGTTGGGACATTATTTCCCCTTCCTCTCTTTTTTCAATTTCTTTTGCAAAGACGCCGTCACTTCCTCAAACTTCTTGTCGTGGTATTCTTTGCCCCGGGTATAAAGCGCCGGCTTCCACTCTATTTTCTGCAGCGCGTCTACTAACGTGCTGATTTTGTCAAAGGGTATAGAAACTAATATCGTGCCGGCGGGGAAAATTTGTTTGGATATCATCCCGTGGGACGCGTCCGCCAGCGCGAAATTCAGTTCGCCACTGATGTAGGGATAGGTCAACAGCCAGGAGCATTCAATCACTGGTGTCCCCTTGGCGGTCCACATCTTGCCCGTAGCGTAGCACATCGCTCTTAAGATAATCTCCAGCTGACTGGCGTTAGCCGACAGCAGCAGTATGTCCGGCGTGAATGACATTTTATCGACGGAGGCAAAAGCCACGTAGTTAACGCTGCCCTTCTCCAGATAGGTAATTTGATAATAAATTCTCCGGTTGGCGCGGGCTTCTTCAAATATTCCCAGCGCCGGCCCGATGCTCCCGCTCTCATAAACCGGGTCGCCCTCCGCCATCCCCAACAAAATCGGCGCCACGCAAGAAAGCTCATTTACAGTGGCGTAAAAAGGCTCGGTCTTTTGCGCCTCCCGCCACATCTCGCAAATCGCCAGTTTTTTCTCGATTTTCCTTAGCCCCTCCGGCTTAAAGAGGAGGAACTTAATGCCGATGGGCTTTAGCTTGAAATTGAACTTCTCAAGTATCGATAAATCCAACTTCTTGGTGCTCATGTTTGCCTCCTATGCGGTAAACGTATCTAAAGTATAAGCCAGCTTCACTTTTGCCGCAAGCCTGATTGCATTCCTGCGTTTTTGTTCCTATAATACCCTAATATGACTATAAAAACATTAGACTTGGGGAAACTTAAAGGATACCAAACGCGAACCGTCTCCATCGATCATTTACCTGAGCTGCAGGAGGACATTGAAAAGCTTAAGCGGCAAAGTCTGCTGGATAAGCAGTTAGTAGAAGAATATCTGAAATTCAACTTTGATATCGCCGCGAAACTCCCCGGGGTGCAAACATTAATCGTCCTGTCGGAGCCTTCCCCGATAACGAAAGTGGGTTTTGCCTGGCAGGGCAAGGTTTACGAATTTCGTGTACCCCCCGGCTACGTATGGAGAGAGGCTGATGCCCGCGTCAAAGAGGCTTTAGGCCAAAGTATCGAGTCGGCTGGCTTTAAAGTGGAGCGGGCACGGGTGCCTGAAAAAACATTAGCCGTGAGGAGCGGCCTTGCTCAATACGGTCGCAATAACATCACCTACGTTCCAGGCTACGGCTCATTCTACCGGCTGTATGTTTTCGCGACGGACGCCGCTTTACCGGAAGATAACTGGGGAGAACGAACGATGATGAAAGCCTGTGATAACTGTACCAAATGTGCCGATAATTGTCCCACCCATGCTATTACCGCTGACCGCTTCCTCCTCCATGCAGAAAATTGCCTCACCTTCCATAACGAACGTCCGGTAGCGACGGCTGATTGGATTAAGCCGGAATGGCATAATGCGCTGATTGGTTGTCTGCGATGTAAAGAGATTTGCCCGGTGAATAAAAATCAATTGAAAAATATTGTTGACGGGCCGGTATTTACCGAGGCAGAAACGGAATTGCTGTTAACCCGGCCGGCGAAGGATGACGTCCCCGAGGCTACACAGAAAAAGGTCGCCGCCACCGGTGTAGATTATTCTTATGAAGTGCTTGGCAGGAATTTGGATTTATTGATCAAGAACCAGCACCCGGTATAAAAAAACGCCCCGTTCGTATACAATAAGAGTTGTATGCAAAACGTGGTCATTACCGGGGTGTCCGGCTATCTCGGCACCCAATTACTTAAAAGAATCAGTCAAGAGCCGGAAGTTAAACGCATTATCGGGATTGATGTTAAAGCGCCGTCCTTTTCATCTTCTAAATTTACGTTCGTTAACCATGACGTCCGCCAGCCTTTGGACAAGATTTTCAACG
>CAIWTG010000257.1 GCA_903915565.1 uncultured Chloroflexota bacterium | reverse complement strand
TCATTTCGGCTTCCGGGTCTTTTGCGTAGGCCGATTGCTTAACCTGGTAATGGTCGCCCTGGATGAAAACCGGCCCCCGGAATCCTTCTTTTACCGCGGCGGCCAGGACACAGGCGGTATATTCCGCCGGGCTCTGCCTGGTATAGACTATCTCCGAGCGGGCAATTTCAAAGCTTAACGCGCCGACCTTATCCTTTAAAGCCGCCCGGAATACCGCGCAGGTAACATCGTAGGTGAGCATGCGGATGTTAATAGCAGGCACGGTGATTTTACTGAAAAGCCCCTTGCCGGAGGCTTCGTAAAGGCTCTGGATACTAGCAGGGTAAATACCCATGTCGAGGGCGTTTTGGCGTATGGCGCGGCAGTATTCCGCCTTCTTGGTGGGGTCGGGTTCAAAGACTGCCTGTTTTATCTGCGCATCGATATTATTACTTGGCATGATGTTTAAAAATCTCCGTATCTTTATTTACCGCTATATAAAATGGTGCGGCGACCGTTGAGTCTATCAGCGTCATAATGGGTTATGGGATTGACCAGATTTAGTTTATTACAAATGTTCGCCAGCGGGGTGCAAACAATTTTACCGTTTTTGTAACATACCATTTTACCGAATTGTTGATTCACAATCAGGTCGACAGCGGCGATGCCGAAATAGCGGCCCATACGGCGGTCGTAAGCGCAGGGGGCGCCGCCACGTTGCAAATGGCTAAGTTCAACACTGCGGGTTTCCAGCCCGGTGGCGGTTTCAATTTCATTGGCTAGAATTTCCCCGATACCACCCAGGGTTTTACGCCCGAAGCTATCCGTGTCTTCTTTTTTTACTATCTCTTTACCGCCGATGGGCTTGGCGCCTTCCGCGACAATAATAATTTCATATCTTGTGCCGGCCCTTTTGCCTTCCATCAACAATTCGTTCACACGGTCATAGGAGAAATCGTATTCCGGTATCAGGATGACATATGCGCCGCAGGCCTCACCGCCTTCTAACGCCAGCCAGCCGGCTTCCCGCCCCATAGTTTCTACTACAAAAATCCTTTTATGAGAGCCTGCAGTCGTCCTTAGCCGGTCGACCTCTTCAACGATAACATTAAGGGCGGTTTCATACCCCAGGGTATAATCGGTTTCCGGCAGGTCTTTATCTATTGTCTTGGGGATGCCGATAATGTTAACACCGGCCTGGGAAAAGCGGGTGGCACTGGCTAATGTGCCGTCGCCGCCAATAACAACTACAGCTTCCAGTTCCAGCTTTTTAATGTTTTCAATGACAAGTTTGGAGGTATCTTTCCTGGGGTCCCAGGGGCTAAGGCGTGAAGTCCCAATCATTGTGCCGCCGTACCTATCCCAGGTTCTAACGATATCGGGGTCTAGCCGGGTGATATTTATGTTGTCATCCCATTTAGCAGGATTAACATCTACCAGGCCTCTCCACCCGTCATGAATGCCAAGGACTTCATAATGAACGCTTCTCTCTTTGACCAGCCGTCCATCCATGGCAGTCTTGACTACCCATTTCATCGCGGAATTAAGTCCAGCGCAATCGCCGCCGCCCGTAAGCACACCGATTCT
>CAIWTG010000256.1 GCA_903915565.1 uncultured Chloroflexota bacterium | reverse complement strand
GGAAGCCTATTTTGGTATTTTAAAGGCCGGGGCTATCGCCGCCCCACTGAATTTCAGATTCATCGCCCGTCAGATTAAGTACTGTGTCGACATCGCCGAACCCAAAATCATGATTTTCGACCAGGATTTTAACGATAGAATTAACGAAATTCGCCCCGAAATCAAGTCGGTCAAGGAATTCATCTACGTGGGAGAAAACGCTCCTAAGGGCGTGTCTCGTTTTGAAGAAATCCTGGCGAAAGCTTCGCCGGTTGCCCCAAAAATTTCGCTCGATGGCGAGGATGAAGCTGGTTTATACTTTACCTCCGGCACCACGGGCGACCCCAAAGCCACGTTGTTATGCCACCGTAGCCTGGAACATACTGCTGTTAACGAAAACTTCTCCCACCGCGAGACCCGCAAGGACTGCTTCCTCCTTATTCAGCCCCTTTACCACACCGGCGGCAAAATGCACTGGTTTGGCAGCCTTACTGGCGGCGGACGGGCAGTATTGACCACCGGCGGCGAGAGAGTTACCGCTAAAGTCATCATGGAGCTTATTCATAAGGAAAAAGTCACCATCTGTATGCTGCTGGTGCCCTGGCTGCAGGATATCGTTACCGCCCTTGATAGAGGCGATATGAATCTCAAAGAATACGACATCAGCTCTGTGCGTTTGGTACACTCCGGCGCGCAGCCTATTCCTCCGGTATTGGTTAGACGCTTCTTAAAATATTTCGACAAAGTACAGTACGAAGAAAACTACGGCCTCACCGAGTCTGCCGGGCCCTGCATGCACCTCGGTCTGGAAAACTTCCACAAGCTTGGTTCCTTTGGTTACCCGCGTTTGAATATCGACGCCCGTGTTATCGATGACAAAGGCAATGATGTTCCGCCTGGTACTGTTGGTGAAATTATCCTGCGCGGCGCCAACATAATGAAATGCTATTACAAGAACCCTGAAAAAACCGCCGAAACGATTAAGGACGGCTGGCTTTATACCGGCGACCTGGTTAAACAGGACGAAGAAGGCTTTATCTCTTACGTTGACCGCAAGAAAGACCTTATTATCAGCGGCGGCGAAAACATTTACCCCGTTGACCTCGAGTCCGTCCTCATCGGTCAGCCCAAGGTTAAAGACGTCGCTATTATCGGTGTGGCTGATGAAAGATACGGCGAGGTTGTGGCTGCAGTAGTCCAGCCTAAAGACGGCATGACTGTTACCGAGGACGAAATGCGGGCATATTACGAGCCTATGTTGCCCAAATATGCCTGGCCCAGAATCCTCCTCTTCGGCGACGTGCCGCGGAATCCCACCGGCAAGATAGAAAAACCCAAGCTAAGAGAACGTTATAAAGACATCAAATGGGACACCAAGAGCAGCAAATAATTATAGGAGACTCATATGGACTTTAAAGATTGCGTCAAATTTGCTAATGAAAACAAAGCCTGCTATCTAGCTACCGTAGAAGGCGACCAGCCCCGCGTTAGATGCATGGGCATGTGGTACGCTGATGAATCGGGCTTCTGGTTCCAGGGGCAAACGGTCAAGGCTTTTTATAAGCAACTGCAAAACAATCCCAAGGTAGAAATCTATTTCCAGGCTAAAGATATGAACAAAGTTATGCGCGTATCCGGTAAAGCCAAAATCATTACCGACGAAAAAATCCGGGCGCGCTGCATTGAGGAACGCCCCTTCGTTAAGAACATGGGCATTACCACGCCGGATAATCCGTTATTGGCAGTCTTCCAGGTCTACACCGGTGAGGCTTACTTCTGGACAATGGCAGACAGCATGAAAGAAGCCAGCCTGCCCCGGATTAAGTTTGGTTAATAGTAATTGCAGTCCTTAAATTAAACCATCATAAAGCGAGGCGATATGACACTTCCTAATATTTTCTGGATTGTACCCGCCGCCGGAATTATCACTATTATCTTCGCAATTTTCCTTATCCGCAACGTCATGAAGCGTCCCACCGGAACCCCGAAAATGAAAGAAATCGGGGATATTATTTTTAAGGGGGCGTGGGCATTTCTCAAACGCCAGTACAGCACCATCGCTATTTTTTCCGTGGCGATTGCCGCTATCATCGGGGTGCTGGTTGGCGTGCTCGGTCATACAGGGGTGGAGCAATTCGGCTATAGCGCCATGGATGTCGGCTGGCGTACTTCGGTAGCCTTCCTGGTTGGCGCTTTTTGTTCCGGGCTGGCTGGCTTTATCGGCATGTACATCGCCGTGAAATCCAACGTCCGCTGTGCCGCGGCTGCCCAGAAAAGCCTTAAAGAAGCCGTAGAAGTCGCCCTGCGCGGCGGGGCAGTTTCTGGCTTTCTCATTACAGCTTTAAGCCTGATTGGCGTTACAATTATATTCTTTGCCTACGGAGGCAATACCAACCCTCAAATCGCTCCGCATTTAATCGTCGGGTTCGGTTTTGGCGCCAGCTTTGTCGCCCTATTCGCCCAGCTTGGCGGCGGTATCTATACTAAAGCGGCGGATGTCGGCGCTGACCTAGTCGGCAAGGTGGAATCGGGTATCCCTGAAGACGACCCCCGCAATCCGGCCGTCATTGCCGACCTCGTTGGCGATAACGTTGGCGACTGCGCCGGACGCGGCGCCGACCTTTTTGAATCCACCGCCGCTGAAAATATCGGCGCGATGATTCTTGGAGTCATGGCTTACCTCGCGACGAATAATGTCGCCTGGATACTTTTCCCGCTCTGCGTGCGTGGTTTCGGCATGATTGCCAGCATGGTCGGACTCCTTTGTGTCCGCGCTAAAGAAAACGAAAACGCCATGAATGCCCTTAATCGCGGTTATTTTGTGGCTATTGCCCTATCAGTTGTTGGGCTAGCAATCACTGTCTATTTTATGCTGAATAACTGGTGGCTTTTCGGGGCGGGTTTGGTGGGTATTGTCGCCAGCATCGTGATAGTTTTTGTTACACAATACTATACTGAGTGGCGCTATCGTCCGGTACGTGATATCGCCGAGGCGTCTAAAACCGGCCCAGCTACCAACATCATCATGGGTATGTCGGTGGGGTTCTCAACCACACTCGCCACTGCCCTTATCATCGGTATATCGCTGCTGCTTTCTTACTGGCTGGGCACGCAGAGCGGCGTTAGTGGTGCCGGCGCTTTTGGCACGGCTGTCGCCACGATGGGCATGCTGATGACCTGTCCTTACGTGCTTTCTATGGATACCTTCGGCCCGATTACCGATAACGCCAACGGTATTAATGAGATGGCCGGCGCAGGAGAAGATGTACGGAAAATAACCGATAGACTGGATGCCGTGGGCAATACCACCAAAGCCCTGACCAAGGGTTATGCTATGGTCTCGGCTGGCTTGGCGGCTTTCCTTTTGTTCCAGGCATACATCGACCGGGTTAACCTGATACGCCCGGAAAATCCGTTGACTTCTGTAAATCTTGCTAACATTTCGGTATTCGTGGGCGCTCTACTCGCCGCGATGATTGTCTACCTGTTCAGCGCCTGGGCGATTAAAGCCGTGGGTAAAACAGCCTCAAAAATCATTGAAGAAGTGCGACGGCAGTTCCGTGCTGACCCGGAGATATTAAATCCTAAAGACCCGGCGCATCCACACCAGCCGGACTACGCCAGGTGCGTGGACATTACCACTAAAGCCGGGCTGCGTGAGATGATAGCTCCCGGACTGTTACCGATTCTGGGACCGGTCGTGATTGGCGTAGTTTTCAAATACCTGGCTAAAATCCCTTCTTTAAGCGCCATGAACATTGACGCGGCCATGGTCGTGGCGGCGGTGCTGATGGTGGGAACTATCGGCGGCATAATGATGGCGTCGTTTATGAACAACGGCGGCGGCGCCTGGGATAACGCCAAGAAGATGATTGAAGACGGCCAGCTCAAGGACGAGAATGGTAACGTATTGGGCAAGAAGAGCTTTGCTCATCAGGCTGCCGTTGTCGGCGATACGCTGGGCGACCCGCTTAAGGATACCGCGGGGCCTTCACTACATGTACTGATTAAGCTCCTGGCTACCATCACCTTGGTATTGTGCCCGTTATTTATATAAGGGATAGGTTAAAAGTGTTTTACAGGGGCGGGATTACGATTCCGCCCCTTTTTTATTCGATTTTGAAATATTTTTTTTCGTGTGATATTTGGACGTAAATAGCTACGGATATTCGTTTTTCGTTATATGTTAAATCGGCTTCAATTAAGGCTTGATTCGTGGCAAATGTTATGTCAAGCGTCTAAGGTTTATCCCCTACTAAGAACTATAGGGCAATAGGACGTGAACGGCAACAGTATATTGTCGTCTTACCTTGCGGCGCATAACGAGAAACCGATATAATCGAGGCATGAATAAACCTGCCGGACGCCTTTCTTTTTTGGATAGATTTCTCACGCTGTGGATATTCCTCGCGATGGGATTGGGCGTGTTACTGGGGTGGAAAACGGGAGTCGGAGACTTTATTAACTCCTTGAGCGTGGGCACGACCTCCATACCGATAGCCGTGGGGCTGATATTAATGATGTACCCTCCCCTTGCAAAAGTACGCTACGAGGAAATGGGGCGGGTTTTCCGCAACTGGAAGGTGCTTTTACTATCGCTGGCGCAGAACTGGATAATCGGACCGATTTTGATGTTTTTCCTGGCGATACTGTTCCTGGGCAAGGTCTGGCCAAACTACCCTTACATGTACGGACTAATAATGATAGGACTGGCGCGGTGCATCGCCATGGTCATCGTCTGGAATGAGTTGGCTAAGGGAGACAGGGAATACGCGGCGGGGCTGGTAGCTTTAAATTCCGTTTTCCAGATTCTCTTCTATTCCATTTACGCCTGGATATTCATAACCATACTGCCGCAGTGGTTCGGTCTGGCGGGTTCGGCGGTGGATATAACGATGTGGGATATCGCTAAGAGCGTGTTGATTTACCTGGGGATTCCATTCTTCGGCGGGATGCTGACGCGCTTTATCTTTTTAAAGACTAGAGGACGCGAGTGGTACGAGACGAAGTTCATC
>CAIWTG010000255.1 GCA_903915565.1 uncultured Chloroflexota bacterium | reverse complement strand
TGGTGATTCCCGATTTCAGCTATGTTATCGAAAGAAAAGAAAAAGTCCGGGGCATCATTATCACCCACGGCCACGAAGACCATATCGGGGCGCTGCCCTATTTATTGCCGCAATTGGATAACGTTCCTCTCTACTCGACAAAGCTGACCAACGGCTTAATCCAGGTAAAGCTAAAAGAAAGAAAAACCCGTGCGGGCGTTAATCTAAAAATATTAGAATACGGCAAGCAGATAACCCTCGGCAGGTTCCGCATAGAGCTTTTCCCGGTGTGCCACAGCATACCCGACGCCTGCGGCATTGTCATCAATACGCCGGAGGGCATTGTAATCCACAGCGGAGACTTTAAAATAGACCACACGCCGGTAAACGGCAAGCCGACCGACCTTTCACGTCTCGCCCAGCTGGGGGCGCAGGGAGTTTTACTCCTGCTCTCCGATTCTACCTACGCCGAGTTGCCGGGTTATACTCCCTCCGAGCAAATTGTCGGCGAATCGCTGGACCATTTCATCGCTAATGCGCCGGGTAGGGTGATTGTTACCACCTTCTCCTCGTTAATATCGCGTGTCCAGCAAGTTATCGACGCCGCCGCCAAACACGGCCGCAAGGTCTTTATCGCCGGCCGCAGCATGAGCGAGACGGTGCGTATCTCACTGGAACTGGGCTATCTTAAAGCACCCGATGGCATCCTGGGCAGGATTGAAGATGTCAGGGGTACGCCGTATAACAAGATTGTTCTGATAACCACCGGTAGCCAGGGCGAACCTACTTCGGCGTTGGTGCGGATGGCCAACCACGACCATAAACATGTCCATATCCTGCGCGGCGATACCATCATTCTTTCGTCCACGCCGGTGCCCGGCAACGAGTCACTGGTTAACCGCACCGTTGACAGCCTGTTTAAACAGGGCGCCCATGTAATTTACAGCAAACTGGGGCAGGTGCACGTCCACGGCCACGGCAGCCAGGAAGAGCTTAAGCTTATTTTGAGCCTGGTAAAGCCCAAATTCTTCGCGCCCGTTCACGGCGAGTACCGTCATTTGAGTTTACACGCCCAACTGGCGGAATCCGTCGGCATGCCGAAGGAAAGAATATTCGTCATGGAAGACGGCGACGTGCTGGAGCTTAATTCTAACTCCGCCCGCATCACAGGTAAGGTTAACTCCGGCCACGTTTATGTGGACGGTTTAAGCGTGGGGGATATTGGAGGCGTCGTCCTCCGCACGCGGCGCATGCTCTCCCGCGACGGCATCGTTGTTGTGATTATTGCGGTCAATCACCAGACAGGCACTCTGGTCGGGCGTCCGGACATCCTCAACCGCGGTTTCATGGATGATAAAGACTTTGGCGGACTGGTAGAAGAAAGCCGCCAGGTGCTGGAAAAAGCCCTCGACCACTCTCACGGCCGCCTCACCGAATGGAGTTTCATCAACTCCAAGGTCAGGGACACGCTGGATAAATATTATTACGACCGCACCAAACGCCGCCCGATGATACTACCCTTTATGGTCAAAGTGTAGTTAATATATATCAGGAGATATATGTCTAGAAAACCTGAATACGATGATATCAGAGAACGGGGTGGCAGGAGGTCGCGGGCATCAGACCGCCCGCGCGGTGCCGCCAGAGGGTTGTGGATTTTTATTGGAATCCTCGTCGTGGTGGTGCTGATAATAATTTTCCGCAGCCAGATTAACGACTTTTTCCTGGCGATTTTTAAGAATATCGGGTGGGGAATTCTGTTCGTTATTGCCGCCATTTTGATGTTTACGGTATTAACCTGGCGGCGCAATATCTCCTCGTTTTATTATTTCTGGAATCGTTGGGTAGGTGTTGTTTTCTTCGTTTTTGCCGCCTGGGGTATATTAGGGTTAATCCAATACATCTCCGCCTCGCTAACGCCCAACGGTTTGGGGGGCAGCTTTGGCGCCGGACTGGTTGCCAACCCGGCTCCCGGCGGTTATGGCATATTGATCGGTGTGCTCTGCATACTGGCCTATATCGTCGTCGGCTTTTTCTTCATGATGCCGCGGCAAAGCTGGAATGTCGTTAAAGGATTCTTTAAATTCTTAGCGTCGGTGGTCATGGTAAGGCCCTCCCGTAAACCACCGGCAAAGCAGGGAGAATTAGCGCAGCAATATCGTCCACAAAATACGGCGTCAGTGGAAAATAAGACATTATATTCGGAACCCAGAGAGCATCCTATTGCCTCCGAACCTAAACCCGTGATATCCGGGTTGCCGACAGCGCAGCCACGCGGTTTAAAACAGGTAACCGAGGACGTCTGGAAAAAGTACGGGCACTCCGCCAAGCTGGTGGAAGTTGACGGCTGGAAACTGCCGCCGATTGATATTCTGGATACGTCGCCGGAAGTGCAGTTCAGCGAGGCGGACAACCTGCAGCGCGCCAAACTCATCGAAAATACCCTTTCCAGCTACGGCGTGGACGCCAAAGTGGTGCAGATTAATGCCGGCCCCACGGTGACACAGTTCGGGGTGGAGCCGGGTTGGGACGTAAAATATCGGGAAGTCAGAGATAGAGACCGCGACGGTAGAATCCAAGTCAGGCGGGAAGAGGTATCAAAAACCCGCGTCAAGGTTGAGAGGATTGCCTCTTTAACTAATGACCTCTCCCTGGCATTGGCCGCGCCCACCATCAGGATTGAAGCCCCGGTGCCGGGAAAATCGTTTATCGGGGTGGAAGTGCCCAATATGACGTCGGACATGGTCAGTTTGCGCGGCGTCGTGGAGACGAGCGCCTTCCAGAAGCTGGTTTCTAAGGCGAAAATGGCGCTGGCGCTGGGTAAAGGCGCGGGCGGTGAATCGGTAGCCGCCGACCTCACGAAAATGCCCCACCTCCTCGTGGCCGGCGCAACCGGCAGCGGCAAGACCGTTTGCCTTAATACCGTTATCTGCTGCCTGCTGTTAAATAATACCCCCAACGAGGTCCGCTTCATCCTTATCGACCCCAAGCGCGTGGAACTGACGCAGTATAACAGCATTCCCCACCTCGCCACCCCCGTTATCGTTGATACGGAGAAAGCGCTTAATGCTCTGCGGTGGCTCTGCCAGGAAATGGACCAGCGTTATAAGAAAATGGCGGCCACCGGCGCACGTAATATCGAGGGATACAATAAGGATAAAAGGGGTGCGGATAAACTGCCCTATCTGGTCCTGATTATTGACGAACTTGCCGACTTAATGATGGCCGGCTATGACGAGGTGGAGACAAATTTATGCCGTTTAGCCCAGCTGGCCCGCGCTACGGGCATCCATCTGGTGGTTGCCACACAGCGTCCATCGGTGGACGTTGTTACCGGCCTGATTAAAGCCAATGTCCCCACCCGCATCAGCTTTGCCGTGACGTCGGCTGTGGATTCGCGGACGATATTGGATGGGGTAGGCGCAGAAAAATTACTAGGGCGCGGCGACATGCTTTTTATGCCCACAGATGCGGCCAAACCAAAACGACTCCAGGGGTGTTTCCTCTCCGACACCGAAATTGAACGCCTCGTCTATTTCTGGGGCGGGCAGCGCCAGCAGGAACCGGATAAACTTAAACTGGAAACTCTCGTTGCCACGGCGCCCATCGGCACGATTGGCGGACACCCGCGCGATGCGTTATTAGAGCAGGCCAAGGCACTGGCGAAAGAATATAATGATGTTTCTACGTCATTCTTACAACGAAAACTGCACATCGGTTACCCCCGCGCGGCACGGCTTAAGGAACAACTGGACGCCGTTTTGGAGCAAGATGGTGAAGATATCCCTGGCCACGATACCCCCAAAGAGGATATTTACTAACCCTTTAAACGATTAACCTGAATCCAGCGAATATCCCAACGGCAATTACGCCCGCCAGTAAAGCCCCGGCAACCACTTGCGATAGAGAATGCTGTTTTAGTTCGATTCTCGCCCAGGCAACGAGTGGTAAAAACACAATCGTCCAGGTCGCCGCAACACCGTAAACCAGGCAAAGAACTGTTACTCCCCCGGCGACAAAAGCCATATGCAGGCTGATTTTCCAGTAGAAATTTATCCCCATAAATACGATAAGTTCGACAAGACCCGCTGTGAAAGTCACTGTCAGTAATTCCGGCGCTTTTAATCCCCACATCAGCCCGCAGCCGATTACTCCCAACCCACTCGCCAGGACATATACGAGGTTACGCTGTTTACGCTGGTTATCATAAAAAGCATCCAGTTTCTTCTGCCGGACTAACCATATAACGACAACCAACACCGGCAGCACGCTGATTGCTAACGAAATACTCGCCCACTTTAAAGCGTCGGGAGTGCTAGGACTATCTTTAAAGGATAGTAACGCTATAACCACCGCGCCTATAAGGAACGGGTTTAGTATGCCGGATATCAGCCGGGCGGTTCTTTCTCTCATTGTTTCTCAAATGATATAATAATAATGACTCTAGCGTAAAGGAAAAAATGAATATAGCTAACGATAAAACCATCCGTATAGAAAAAATGACCCTCGGAATTTTCGAGACAAATACCTATATCGTGGTGTGTCAGCAAACAAAACAAAGCCTGGTGGTGGATGCGCCGGCGCGCGCTTCGGAAATTATCGCGGCTTTAGAGGGCACAAAGCCAAAATACATCCTCCTCACCCACGACCATTACGACCATACCGGGGTTATAGTTTCATTGCGCGCCCGGCTTAAAGTGCCGCTGGCTTGCCATGAACTGGATTCGTTGCAGCTAAAAACACCGCCGGAAATATTGCTCAAAGACCGTGACAGTATAAAGCTAGGGAATCTGGATATAAAAGTAATGTATACCCCGGGGCATACAGGCGGCGGTTTGTGTTTTGTGGTGGGGAAATACTGCTTCGTGGGGGACACGATTTTTCCGGGCGGGCCGGGACACACGGAAACACCAGACGAATTTAAGCAAATTATTGGGTCAATTACACAAAAGATACTCCGTTTACCGGACGACACCCTACTTTTACCCGGTCACGGCGACGGCACGACGGTTAAAAAAGCCAAAAAAGAATACAAAGCCTTCGCCGCCAAACCTCACGGCGATATTTATGGGGATGTAACCTGGGCGGGGTCTTAAGGCCTTAACTCGACACGGTGGAAGGCTTCCGCCAGCTCGAATTTTTCACCCTTGGCATTGATTTTGGCGAATTCCATCATACGATTGCGCATTTCCGGTGGCACATCGCCCAGCTGGCTTTTGTGGCACTTGAGAGCTTCCATCTTAATGTTTATGGTATCGGTAATATCCTGCCGGAAGTTGGGGTCTTCTGAGCCCCAGAACCACATCTCCCGCACCTTATGCGGCTCCAGTCCTTCTTTTGCCAGTTCCGGATAGGATAAATGGTCGCGGGCAAAGGGGTAAACAGCATCGGAAACAACGATGCCGGCCATGCGGTGGTCGCGGTGATTCATGTATTTGCGGTAAGGGTCGCAGGTGGCGACGACATACGGTCTGAAACGCCGTATAACGCGCACCAGGTCGCGTCGGAAGGCGTCGCCGTCTTCTAGCCCCTGGTCGGGATAGCCCAGGAACACGACCTCTTTAACGCCGAGCAGTTTAGCCGCGGCTAATTCTTCTTTTTCCCTGACTTTTATCAGTTTTTCGGGCGTCAGGCTCATGTCGATAGTGCCTTTATCGCCGTTGGTGCAAATTACGTAGACGGTGTTTTTGCCTTCTTTGGCCAACCTGGCGACAGTACCGGCAACGCCGAACTCGCAATCGTCGGGGTGGGGTGAGATTACCAGCAAATAGACATCATCGGACATCGTGAAACTCCTTGACCAGATTTGAAATAACTCTAGGCAACGGCAGCCAGCTGTTGTTCTAATGCCGTCTGCATTTCGGCGGCGACCTGTTTGGCGATATTTGACCATGCCCAGCGGCTCACCGATGAACGGATTGCCAGCCTGGACTCGATATCCGGCGAAAATTGCATTACCGAGGTAACAGCTTCGGCAAGTTTTTCCGGCGAGTTGTCTGACACAATACAGCCCGTCTCACCCGACTTGATAATATGCTTAAGGTCGCCGACGTCGGTGGCGACGACCGGCGTGCCGCAGGCTAATGACTCCAAAGGCACCAGACCGAAGCTCTCGTAATAAGACGGCACAACACAAACATCAGCGGCGCTGTAGAAATACGGTAATTGTTCCTGTTTAACCAGGCCGCGGAAATCTACCGAATTCATAACATCCACGTCAGCGGCAAGCTTTTTGAGACCCTCAAGCTCTTCGCGGCTGTTTTCGTCGCCGCCAACGACTACCAGTTTAAATTTCCCCTCATTTTTAAGCAGGGGTAATGTTTTTATCAGGTTATCAATGCCTTTTAGCGGGTCAATACGCCCCACAAACAGGAGGATTTTTTCGTCGGTTAGACCAAGTTTCTGTCTGGCTTCGGCTTTATCTACCGGTTTGAAGAGTTCCATGTTAACGCCGCACGGCACTACGCCGATTTTTCCCGCGCTGGCATCATAATATCGAACCAAATCTTCTTTTTCCTGTTCCGTCGCCACGATAATGCGCCGGCAGTCTTGAATCGTTTCTCTTTCCGAGGCAAGACGCAATTCCGGTTCGCCTTCTCCAATACCGATGGCGTTCTTAACTGCCCCCAACGTATGGAACATCGTGATATAGGGAATTCGGTGAGTTTCCCAGAGGTATTTACCCACCAGCGCAGACATCCAGTAATGGCTGAAAACGATGTCGTACTTCAGGTTGTTTTCTTTCCAGAAATTCTCCAGATTAAAAGTGAATTCCGGCAGTGAGAAGTAGACGTCCATTTTCTGGATTTTAGCTTCTCTGCCGGCTTTAAGGTGGATAAGCCTGACATTTTGCGATAAATTTTCCATGCGCGGGTCGGCCGGGTCGTGGATGCGCGTAAAAATATCTATCGCGTGTCCCTTTTTACCCAGCTCGCGGGCAAGCTCACGGATATAAACGCTCATGCCGCCGGTATCTCTGGTGCCCAAATCCCCTACCGGACAACTGTGCGCGCTAATGATGGCTATTTTCAATGTATTCTCCGTATTCCGTTATATCTTGTTATATTTTTATTCTATACTAGGTGATAGCTATTTGGCAACGGTACAGCGGCACTTCCTTGCCGCCCAGATGCTCCTTGTAAGGCTCGGCGCCCTTGAGGAAGTCGAAGCGCTTTTTGCCTTTTCCGATGCTGTCCTTAATAGCGTAGACCTTGCTCAACAGCCCGGCGCTTAACCCGACGTATTGCGGGTCGTAACCGCTATTGTAGAGATAAATGCAGTCGTTGTAGTCGAAACACATAATTGCTGCGATGGGTTTTTCATCAAGTTCCAGTATGCCCATTTTAAGCAAACCGATATCCGCCATGGTATCCGTCAATAGTTGAAAATACTGCTTCATTTGTTCCGTTAGAAATTCGGCTTTATCCTGGCGGCTTTCGACGAACATTTTATAGAAAATCTCCAGAGCAGCTGCCAGTTCTTCGCCTCTTTCAACGAAACGATAGACGATTTTCCCTTCTTCCGTGAGCCGACGCATTTTACGGCGGACTTCGTGGCGTTGTTTGGTTGAGAGTGAATTTAAATATTCCTCAAAAGACGCCGGTAGGTCCATCTCGAAAGACACGGCTTCTTTATCGGTGATGACTTTAAATTTTTGACTTTCAGTAAAAGGTAAAAGATGCTGTATGACCATGGAATCCGGCCTAACGTGTTTAAGGTCGAGCCTGTCAATGTTGTTTCGTTTCATATCGTTGCATAAAATGTCAAAAAAGTTGTTTTCTCTACCAGCGGCAATAATAAAGTCCTGGTAGTCGCAGACGTCGGTGCCGCCCAGGAAATAAGCGGTCCCGTTTTTTACCATTAACGGGGCAACGCCGATGATTTCATCAGCTATAAAAATCTCGCTGATATAAGGCTTAAAGTCTGAACCGAATACCCGCCACCAGACTTCCAGCCACTCCGGCAAAATAAACGGAGAAGACCAACTAAGCTTTTGGGCGGTTTCAGCGTGGCATTTTTTCAGTTCGTCGAGGGATGTTTCGATAGTTCTCTTATCCATGTTGATAATATCAATATATACCGCTTAACGGTGAATCGATGTAACTAAAATCACATTTATTTGGGCAGGATGCCCTCAAGGCTGGGAAATTTATCCTCGGCGTGAGGGAATGCCAGCGCTTTGGTGAATATCTTGTTAAAATCAGGCTCCAGCGTCAGTTCGATATACTCCACGCGCCGCGCCCAGTAGTCGGCCTCATCTCTTTTGTCCTTATTGAGCAAAGCGATACGCGCGCCGTCGCCGGCGGCATTGCCCACCGCCTGCACACAGCCCATGCCGCAATCTGGGAAAAGCCCGATTGCCGCCGCCGAGGCTTTATCGATATAGGTGCCGAAGGCGCCCGCCAGAATCACTTTATCGATCTTGCTGACACCCATTTTATTCATCATTATCTTGGAACCGGAGTACATGGCGGCTTTGGCGAGCTGTACTGCACGGATGTCCTTCTGGCAGATGACAATGTCGTGGTCGATGGCGGTTTCCTTCGCCCAGGCGATAACGAATTCCGCCATGCCGCCTTCATCGTAGCGGAGACGGGACGATTCCAATTTCATGTTAAAACGCCCGCTTTTATCAATCAACCCGGCGAGGAACATCTGGGCCGCGGCGTCGAATATCCCCGACCCGCAAATCCCCCGCGCACCGATATTCTTATCTTCCGTGTTCCATTTATCGTTGCCGATGACTTTGAACTGGACCTCGTATGTCTGCCGGTCAATCTTCAGTTTTTCTATCGCGCCCGCTGCCGCCCGCATACCGTGGCGGATTTCCGCGCCCTCGAAAGCGGGACCGGTGGCGCAGGAGGAAGACATCAGGCGCTTGCGGTTGCCCAGAATAAGCTCGCCGTTGGTGCCTATGTCGATAATCAGCAGTATTTTGTCCTGGTTATAAGGCTCTTCGGCAATCAGCACACCCACGTTATCCGCCCCGACGAATCCCGCCTCGTTGGGGAGGACGTGGACGTAAGCTCCCTCCCCGATTTTCAGCCCCATATCGCGAGCCTTGACGTTTACCGAGTGATGGATAGCTGGAGGGAAGGGCGCAATGCCAAGATAACGAGGGTCTATCTTTAAAAATAAATGATGAATACAGGTATTACCGACCGCTACCATATCGATAATGTTCGCCGGTTTGATGCCCGATTTTTTGGTAATTTCGCGGATAATCTGGTTTAACCCCTTGATGATGGCGTCGTTCAGCTTTTTCAGTCCGTCCTTTTCCTTGGACGCAAAGCCGATGCGGGACATCACGTCCTCGCCATAGGCGACTTGCGGATTCATCATAGCTTCGGTAGCCAGCACTTTGCCAGTGGTCAAGTCGCATAAATATCCAGCGACCGTGGTCGTGCCGATATCTACTGCCAGGCCGTAGCCGACTTTAACCTCGCCCGCTTCCACATCAACGATTTCGCGGTTTTGCCACACGGATACGGTAACTTTCCAGCTGCCTTTACGGACGGTGTTTTGCAGTTTTAACAGTACAGGATAATCAATGGTTAAACCGTCGAGCTTATATTTACTTTTTAACGCCTCGGTCAGACGTTCAAAGTCGCCGGTCGTGTCATCCAGTGTTGCGGATTTTAACTCGATGTAATATTTCCTAACAGCCGGATTTAGCTTTATTTTACGGTCGGTAGCTTCTTTGCGCACCACCTGAATCCCTTTGCGGCTTTCTTCCGGTACAAAGACCACCACATCGCCGTGGATTTTTGTCTGGCAGGCAAGGCGGTAGTTCTGTTTTAGTTGCTGCGGTTTTATGAATTTGGCGTTGACTTCGTCCCTGGTGGTGGTTGCTTTGACCGAAGATTGAATGCCGTACTTGCGGTAATCCCCTTCTTCGATTCTGACCTTGCACTTGCCACAGGCGCCTTTACCGCCGCAAACGCTTTCCAGGCTAACGCCAAGCTGCCTCGCCGCATCAAGTATGGACGACCCTTGTTCAACTTTGCCGCGTAAGCCGGATGGTTGAAAAACGATTGTATATTTGTTCGGGGTAGCCATTGATTAAAATCTTATCATATAGTCTGGGAATTTCATAGGTGAAGCTATTTCACTTGGTCGGTAGCGCCGAGATACCAGCCATAAGCGAAGAATATAACGATTATCCAGAGAAGATGGCCGCGCCGCAGCCAATCCCAAAAACTTTGATAGGTTTGACCGGTATTTCTATCAATTCTCATAAGCTTAACGGTACAGCGCCGCAATCTTTTCCAGCTGTGTATCCGCCCCACCGAAGGAAAACTCGTAAGCGCGGGCGCGCTTGGTATAGTAATGGAGGATATGGTCCTCGGTAAAGCCGATGGCGCCGTGAACCTGATGGGCGGAGTGCATCACACGCTGGCACGCCTGGCTGACGAAGGCTTTAGCTATGGCGACATCTTTTTCCGTGTCGATTCCCTCGTTGATTTTCCAGGCTGACTGATAGGTTATGAACCGCGATCCGTCAATATCCATCTTCATATCGGCGCAGCGGTGCTGGATGCTCTGGAAAGCGCCGATAGGATGCCCGAAGGCGATTCTTTCTTTAGCGTAGTCCAGCGTCAGTTTTAAAGCCTGCTCCGCCATGCCAACCATCTCGGCGCAGCGGGCGATATTGGCTTTTCTTAAGACTTTTTCAATATAGCTCCACCCTTGATTAACCTCCCCCAGTATATCTTTCGCCGAGATTTTTACGTCCTTAAAGATAATCTCGCCCTGCTTATCTCCGGCGACGGTTTGATATGTGTTAACGGTTATACCCGAAGTATTTATGTCAACTATAAATAGCGTTACGCCCTTTCCCGTCCTGGCGGCGACAATAACATAGTTGGCGGCTCTTGCGTCGGGCACGAAAATTTTGGTGCCGTTTAGAATATATGAATCGCCTTTGGCGACGGCCTTAAGCTTGATGTCGTCGGCGGTGTAGTTATCACTGGTTTCACTCAAGGCTAAGGTAACGAGAATTTTACCTTCAGCGATGGTGGGTAGATACTGCTTTTTCTGTTCCTCGCTGCCGGCATCCATAATCAATGAAGCGCTCAGCACTACTGTAGAAAAATAAGGACCGAGGAAGCAGACCCTCCCCATTTCTTCCAGCACCACGGTTAAATCAAGAAAGTCGCCGACGCCGCCGTATTTTTCCGGCAAAGACAATCCCAGCAAGTTCATCCCCGCTATCTTGTCCCAGATTTCCGGCGTACAGCCAAGGTCGTCTTTGACCATCGCTTTAAGGACTTTATCCGTGTATTCAGCGGCGAGAAAGTCCTTGGCCAGCGTCTGCATCATTTCCTGTTGTTCGTTCAGGCCGAAATCCAAAATAAGCCTCCGCTAATTTAGCGTAAACGCGGTAAGCCCAAACCTCTTTGGGCGATAACATCACGATCGATTTCTGAAGTACCGGCTTCCATACTATGGCCGAATGAACGTAAATAGCAGGAAGATATTCGTCCGTATAAAGGCGCCAGGGAAGATTTGTCAGACAAGAGTCCAAACTGTTTAAAGACCTTCAGCCCGAATTCAGCTACATGTTGAATGGATTCAAAACCAAGTAGTTTACAGGCGGCAGCTTCATAGGTGGTACCTTTTCCTTGAGCCTGCATCCAGGTTACATGATAATGGGTGAGACGAGCGACTTCACATTCAACGACTAATTCTGCCATCCGGATTTGGTTCTGGGCATCCAGGATATCTCTTTCTCGAGCGCATTCCACAATATCATTTAGCAACGTCCCGGCAATGGCATAACCCAGGTCTGACGTGCGTTCAAAGTCCAGTAAAGCCATGGCCACATACCAGCCCCGATTTATGCTATCCACGATATTTTCTTTGGGTATACGTACGTCATCGAAAAACACTTCATTAAAATCGTAATGACCGGCCATGTTAATAATCGGGTTTACCGTTATCCCCGGGGTGTGCATGTCAACCAGGAAAAAAGTAAGTCCGCGGTAATTGGGCTGTGCCTGCCGGTCGGTCCGTGCCAACAGAAACATCCAATCTGCGAAATGAGCGTAGGTGGTCCAGATTTTCTGTCCGTTCACAACATAGGACTCGCCGTCCTGTTTAGCGAAGCTCTCGATAGCTGCGAGGTCGGAACCGTGTCCGGGTTCGCTCAAACCCTCACACCACATGACCTCGCCCGAAGCAATCCCGGGAAGAAAACGTTTCTTCAGTTCATCTGAACCTTTAAGCAGGATGGCAGGAGCTACGAAATCCACTGATAGCGAATGATAACCCGGACAGTGATATTTAGCCAGTTCTTCTCGGAGAATCAACCGATAAAATGGGGATAACCCCTGGCCTCCGTATTCCTTTGGCCAGTGCAACGATAGCCACCCTTTAGCTCCCAGTTTTTGCGACATCTCCCGATGGATAGCTATCCAGTTTTCCTGGCCGGACATATCGAAGAAGCTGACTTTCTTCTTCTGCCATTCCTTTGGGCCTTCCTTTTCCAAAAAGACCGCTACTTCTTGACGGAAGTTCTCTTCTTCTAGAGAAAACCTAAAGTCCAATGATTACTCCTATTTTTTCTTGTCATTGCGAGGGCGATAGCCCGTGGCAATCTCTATCTTTTACTTAACCGTTCATGGGGATTGCCACGCTTCGCTCGCAATGACGATTAAGCTATTTCCCGGTGAACTTGGGATTCCGGCGGTAGTTCATGGCGGTGATGCCCTCGTTAAGGTCTTTGGTCAGGGCGATATCGCCGGAAGCCGCCGCCTCCAGGTAAAGCGCCGTCCGCTGGTCGGCCTGCGCGCCGTAGTAGAACAACCCCTTGACCATCTTCTGGGTGATTGGCGGGCCAGCCGCCAGTTTTTCAGCGATGGCATCTACCGCTTTATTGAATTCTTTGGGTTCGGCGACGATATTCACCAGACCCCAATCTAAAGCCTTGTCCGCCATGACCGGGTCGGCGAGTAAAATCATTTCTTTAGCTCGCGCCCACCCGATTAAACGCCCAAGGCGCTGTGTGGCGCCGGCGCCGGGGAAAAGTCCAAGAGTTATTTCCGGCAGGCGTAACTGGGCGGATTTGTTCATAATTCTGATATCGCAGGCCAGAGCCAGCTCAAGTCCGCCGCCCATCGCCGGGCCGTTGATAGCAGCAATGACGGGTTTAGCTAGGGTTTCTATTTTGGTGAATACCTCATGCGGCGCTTCACTGAAGTTAAAAGCGTCGTCAACCCTGCCACTGGCAAAAGCGCCAACGTCCGCTCCGCCGCAAAAATTAGCCCCCGCGCCGGTGATAACGACGCACTGGACATCGGCGTTCTTTTCCAGTTCACCTAAAGCTTTATTAAGCTCCGCCATCATGTCGGCGTGGAAGGCGTTGGCTTTGCTCGGGCGGTTCAAAATCAGCCGGGCGACTTTCTTTTCTTTATTGACTTCAACTTTTATGGCTTCATATTCGCCGAGGCCGTAGGAATAAAAGCCCTCGCCGGTTTTCCTGCCCAGTTTGCCCTGTTTGACGAGCTTGGTCAGGACGGTGGAAGCCTTATATCTATCTTCGTGATTGTATTTTTCATAAAGCCGGTTCATTTCGTTAACGATAACGTCCAGCCCGGCGCTGTCTGCCATGCGTAGGATGCCGCGCGGATAGTTCAAACCGAGCAGCACGGCGGTATCAATTTCTTCTTTGGTAGTAGCGTCCATCTCGACTAATTTGGCAGCTTCGTTGACGGCTGTCGCCAGCACTCGGATGGGGTCGAAGTTGGCGCCGGCGTTCATCGGCAGTTCATTGGCTTTGCCGCCGGACCAGTCGTAATAACCTTTACCGGTTTTCTTGCCCCAATTCTTCTCTTTAAAAAGTTTAGTCAAAACGGGGGCGGGGCCATAGCTCTTACCCATCGTCTCGCCGAAGTATTCCATGACGTGGAACTGGGTGTCTATCGAGCCGCCTCCTAGCGTATCCTGCAACTCTAACATACCCATCGGCAGACCGAGCTTATACTTAATGGCGGAATCAACTTCAAAGGGGCTAGAAACCTCACCGTTAGCCAGCGCCCAGTCGGCCTCGTTGGACATATTGCAAAAGATGCGGTTGGCGATGAAGCCGGGTATGTCTTTGCAGTAGACAACGTCGCGTCCCATAGCTTTGGCGGCCTTGGTAGCGACGTCAATGGCTTCTTGGCTGGTCTTTTCGCCTTTGATAATTTCCAAAAGACTCATACGGGAGGGTGGGTTAAAATAGTGCGTGCCGACGACCATTTCCGGCCGTTTGGCGGCAGTGGACATCTCGGCGATGCTAAGGGAGGAGGTATTGGTGGCGAAAACGCAATCCTTGGGGCAGTAGGACGTAATTTCTTTAAGGACGCTCTTTTTTAGGTCCATGATTTCCGGCACGGCTTCGATAACGATATCGGCATCCTGGACGGCTTCTTTGAGGTCAACGAGAAAGGTCAGCTTACCCATGAACTTCTTTTTCTCGTCTTCCGTCAGCCGGTTGCGGCTGATGCGTTTATCGTACATATCGAGGATAGTTTGTTTTCCTTTATCCAGGTACTTCTGCTCGATGTCGCGCACCTTAACGTTATAGCCGGCTTCCGCCGCCAGAGCGGCGATTTGCGCGCCCATCGCCCCCGCCCCAATAACCGCGACGTTGTTAATTTCTTTCATGGCACGAAGCCTCCCTTTTTATCAAATTAAGAATACCGCTCATGGCCAACTTAATCAACCATGAGCGGTTATATTTCAGATTATTATTTCTTTACCGGTTCGAAGGCATAGTAAACGCGGTCGCAGATTTTGGTTTCTTTCTTAACATCTATCGGAATGGACGGCACCTCAAAGGTGACGAATTGCACTTCATCACCGGGTTTCAGCTGCCCGGCCTGGCAATTGATGATGCGAACAAAAAGGTGCTTCAGGGGATGCGATTTGTCGAAGCCCAACCAGGCTACAATCAACGGGGAATCGAAACCGAGCGGAGCGCCGGCCATAGTTTCGGTCAGGCTGACTACTTTGGCCGTTTTGGGCAGGTCAATCCATTCCAGTTCGTCCCCCCAACAGTTGGGACAGGCCACGACGGGCGGGTAGGAAATATAGCCGCATTTTTTGCATTTGGTGGTAGTCCAGCGGCCTTGCTTCATATTATCGTAAAACGGGTAAAGCCGGTTCTGTTCCGGGTCTTCCAATGGCCACATATCCAGTACTACACTATATTTCCCATCGAGCTGGGGAACACCGTAAATTTTAGCTGATTTTAGTTCTGCCATAATATTAAACTCCTTTTGTTTCCTTCAATCTCGATTACGCGCCGTTATTTCACCGGCTCGGTACCGTAAATGACGACGGTATGCTGGGCGCAAACGCCGCTTAAATTATGGGTCAGCCCGAACTTGGCGTTTTTAACCTGATTTAGAGCCCGCCCCTGCAGCTGTTTACAGATTTCCACGGCCTGGCGGGCGCCGGTTGCGCCGTAAGGATGACCGACCGCCAGCAAACCGCCATCGGTATTAGTGGGGGTCTGTCCGTCTACTTTAACCTGTCCGGAAGCGACGAAAGCTCCGCCTTCGCCCTTCTTACAGAAACCCAGCTCTTCAACCTCGACGATTTCAGAAATGGAGAAGCAGTCGTGGGTCTGCGCCACATCAATATCTTTGGGGGTGATTTGGGCGGCTTTGTAGGCGATTTCGCCGGCCTTCTTAAGGTGAGGCCAATCCGCCAGAGTTTCACCCGGCCAGCCGGCGGACATGCCGTGGGTGGCAACCTGTCCTGTGCCGCGAATATAGACCAGCGGCCGGTTAGTCATGGCTTTGGCTCTTTCTTCAGAGGCGATAATCACGGCAGAAGCGCCGTCGGTTACCGGGCAGCAATCATTCAGACCGAAGGGGTCGCAGACGGTGCGGGCATTCAGATAATCATCGATAGTAAGGCTTTTGCCGCCGAACTGCGCGTTGGGGTTGTTGAAACCGTAGGCATAGTTAGTGACGGAAACGCTCCCCATTTGCTCTTTGGTGGTCCCGTATTTTTTCATGTGGGCATCGGCAATCATTCCGAAGAAAGGAGGCGGCACGGCCAGCCCCATGGCAGAATCCCAATCATGGTCGTTGGTCATCAGGTTCATGTAGATACTTTCCCAGCGCTGGGGCAGGTTCAGTTTTTCCGTTCCACAGACTAAAACGACGTCGGAGATGCCGCTCTCGATGAGGCCGGTGGCTAGAATAATAGCAGTATTAGAGCCGGAACAAAGGGTATCAACTCTGACACAAATAGAGCTGGGTTTAATTCCCAATCTATGGGCTACGATAGGCGCCGTATTTAAAGAGTTAGAGTTTCTCCCTGCTGTGGTGGATGCGAAAATCAGGCCATCAATATCCTTTGGTTTCAGTCCCGGGATGTCCTGCGACATGGCATGAGCAGCTTCCTGCAGCATATCAAAAATAGTTGCCGCTCTGACCCCGAACTTGCACGTTCCTCCGCCGACGATACACGCTTTCTTTTTTTCAGCCATAAATACACTCTCCTTTTTGGTGTTTTACTAAAGATTCAAATAACGTTACGCAGAACTATTTTCTACCTCTAATAATATCAGAAAACACCGTTAATCGTAAAGGACGGAGGGTGTAAAAAATACACTTTTATCATAACGGATAGGTTACAAATATCGCATTTGACGCGCAATGCGTAATCCGACTAGAATATAGATAGCGTTATCCATCAGCTTTCATAACGAAATACGTAAAGGAGTTACGCATGGCTAAAAGTACAGACCAAAAAATCCTCTCTACTCTTTGGTCGGCCGGCTGCGGTTCGCACGGCGGCTGCGGCTGTGAAATATTCGTCAAGGACGGCAAAGTCACCCGTATCGAAGGCGATAAAAATCATCCCTGGAACCAGGGCAGACTCTGCGCCAAGGGCCTGGCAATTACGCAATATATTTATCATAAAGACCGCGTCCTTTACCCCCTAAAGCGCGTCGGTGAACGAGGCGAGGGCAAATGGCAGCGCATCAGTTGGGAAGAAGCCTACGGCACTATTGAAACCAGGCTTAAAGATATCCGCGCTAAACATGGCGCCGAATCCGTTATCTTTTGTCAGGGCACCGGCCGCGACATCGGCGGGCCGATTACCTTTTTAATGTACGCCTACGGCAGCCCCAACTGGGTACAGGTTGGGCTGGCTGGGCACGCCTGCTATACTCCCCGTTTAGGCGCCATGGCCGCTACGCTCGGTCCGTCAGGCTATTGCGTGGCTGACTGTTCGCAGTTCCTGGAAGAGCGTTATGAATCCAAAGAATGGACGCCGCCTAAATACATTATCATCTGGGCGCAGAATTTTACCGCCGGCTGCCATGACGGTTTTTACGGCCACTGGATTGTCGACTGCATGAAACGCGGCACCAAACTCATCTCGATTGACCCCCGCTCCACCTGGTGGACGACACGCTCCGAAATACACCTCCAGAACCGGCCGGGCACCGACGGCGCGACAGCCCTCGGCATGCTTAATGTTATTATCAACGAAAATCTCTATGATAAGAAATTCGTCGAAAAATGGTGCTACGGATTTGAAGAATTAAGAAAACGCGTGCAGGAATACCCGCCGGAAAAAGTAGAGCAAATTACGGGCGTGCCCGCTCACCTCTTACGCCAGGCAGCTAAACTTTATGCTACGAGTAAACCCTCCGCCATCCAGTGGGGCGAACCGGTGGACGCTATGCCGGCCGGCAGCGTCGTCTCGCAGGCTATTACGCTGCTCTGGTGCATCACCGGCAACGTGGATAACCCCGGCGGCAACGTTATCGCCAGAAATTCACATGGGGTAACTACCTATCCATTCTCTTCCGCCGAGCTTTCCGAGCTTTACGGCGTCGACCTGGTGAAGAGGCTCAACGAAAAGCGCATCGGCGCCAACGACTATCCCATGATTAAAGGATTCCGTGGCTGGGTGCAGCCCGACGTGCTTATCAACCAGATGGAGACCGGTAAGCCCTATCCCGTCAAGGGCGCCTGGATACAGACTTCCAACATTATCGGCGGACAAGCCGCCGACCCCAGACGACATTATAATGCTATGAAAAAACTGGACTTTATCGTCTGCGTTGACCTTTTTCAGACTCCTACCACGATGGCGCTGGCAGACATCTTCCTGCCAGCCGTCAGCATTGCGGAAAAAGAAAGCTTCCGCACCTGGTGGCAGCCGCTCGGCGTCAGCGTTAAAGCTATCGACGCCCTGGGTGAATGCAAGTCCGATTGGGAAATCAACCTGGAAATGGCCAAGAGACTAGCCACGACACCCATTAAATACAACAACGTCAGAGAGCTGATTGACAGCCGGCTTGCCGCTGGTAATACCAACTTTGAAAAACTGAAAGCTAAAGGCGGCTGGGAATTCCCGCCAAAGGGACATCCGTCTCGTCCGTACTACCGTTACGAAAAAGGCTTACTCCGTAAAGACGGTAAACCCGGTTTCGAAACTCCCACCGGTAAATGCGAGCTGTATTCTAAGACATTCGAAGAATGGGGACTCGACCCGCTGCCCTATTACGAGGAGCCGAAGGAAAGCCCCATCGCCACGCCGGATTTATCTAAAAAATACCCCTTCATCCTCACCACAGGCCGCCGTTCGCCGGTGTTTTTCCACTCCGAACTGCGTATGATACCCTGGCTGCGTGAGCTTGATCCGTGGCCAGTAGCTGAAATCAACGATAAGGCGGCCGCCTCACTCGGCATTGAGAACAATGACTGGGTTTACGTGGAAAATATGCATGGCAAGATTAAAGTCAAGGCCAAGGTAACACCGACCGCCCCGGCTAATGTGGTTACGGTGCCTCATGGCTGGTGGCTACCAGAAACCGACGGCAAGGCGCCCAACTTTTTCAGCACCTGGGACCATAATGTTAATAACCTGACCACGATGGGCAATCAGGGGAAATCCGGTTTCGGCGGCACCAATTACCGCTCCGGTTTATGCCGTCTCGTGAAAATTCAAGGTGGAAAGGAGTAGCCATGGCTCGTAACGGTTTACTGATACAATACGAATGGTGCACCGGCTGCCATGCCTGTGAAGTGGCCTGTAAACAGGAGCATAACTACCCGGCTGGCGTGTGCGGCATTAAAGTCGTTGAGGTAGTTAACGCCGGACAGGACAAGGTCTTTGTAGACTTTGCCCCCTTCACCACCCGATTTTGCGACCTTTGCGCTGATAGGACTAAAAGCGGCGAAGAACCCACCTGTGTCAAGCACTGCCAGGCTACCTGTATCACCTACGGCACAGTAGCAGCACTGGCCAAGGAGCAGGAGAAAATGCCCCGCTCTTCCCTTTTTGCCCCCAAATAATAATTATCTCTAGAAATAATTGAGCGAAGCGACGTGGAATTTTCCGGTCGCTTCGCTCTTTTTTCCATGCCAATATTTTCTAGCCAAACGGAAATTCCGCCGGAGCCTTGTAGCCGGCGAACAGGCCGCGCGGCGCCTGCTGTGATATTTCTTCAAAAGTCCAGGGTTTATTTTCCAGCTTGGTAATGTTGTGCGATAGTGTTGACTCTGAATACATGCTCACCGTATTACCGCCTACCCCGAATATCGAGCCGCTGATTTTAGCGGCAGCATCGGAGGCTAGATAGACTACAAAAGGAGCCGCATAATCGGGGGTGGGGGTAAAGTTGATAAAGTTTTCGCCGAATACCATGTCCTTGTTGACGAAGGGAATGTCCTCTTTAGCTACGGTGGAGGGATAAGCATCCAGGTCATAAGCCGACCGCGTCCTGGCGAAGGGGGAGATGCAATTGCAGGTAATATTGTGTTTCCACATCTCGATGGCGACAGCCTTGGTTAAGCCGACCACGCCAGCGTTGGCGGCGCAGTACTCGGCGTGCTTGATGGTATCGCCCTGCCAGGCGCGGGAGGTGGCGTTGATAATGCGTCCCCACTTTTGCTCAATCATATAAGGCACGGCGTGGCGCATGGTGTTGAAATAGCCCTTGGGTTTGGTGCGAGTGACTTTATCAAAAAGCTCTTCAGTCATTTTTTCGAATGGACTAAAGCCGAAGCCGCCGGCGATATTCACCAGGATATCAATCTTGCCGTAGGTCTTAACGGCGGTCTTGATTAGCTCCTCGGCGACCTTAAAGTCGGCAATGTCCCCGAAGAAGGGGACAGCCTCGCCGCCGTTTTTCTTTATCGTTTCCGCCGTAGTTTCGGCGTCGCCGCTGATGGCGGCGGTTTCTTTCTCCCAGAATTCCCTTTTCTTTTTTTCCAGCTTTTTTACCTGGTCGGCTGTCAACATCTGGCTGCCGGTGGAGCCTTTTTTGCGGTTGTTGGTGACTACTTTAGCGCCTTCCTGCGCCAGCCCGATGGCAATTGCCCGCCCTATTCCCTGCCCCGACCCGGTTACAATGGCTACTTTTCCTTTAAGCATATTACCCATTTTTAGTTTTCCTTTCTGCCTTTAGATTCACCGGTATGTATATCTGCTATTTTCATCTCCAGCGCTTTTTGCCTTATCGCCAGAGTAAGGTCGCTGCGGGTTTTTTCCATGACGCCCCGCACCATATCCGTCGTCCGCCTTAAACCCCCGGTCAAAGCGTCCGGGAAATCCATGGTCACTAAAACGCTATAGATATCGTCCATTTTCCCCAGTAATTCCTCGCCGCGGGAGAGGTCGCCGCTGCGCATCCCATCGAGGAGGTAGCGCCGTATTTCACCCACCGCCTCGCCCATGCCGTTAAGATAAGCCGCCACATCCACGTCCAGCTCTTTAGCACTTGGGGTTTTTTTACCGGTTACCAGCGCCAGTGTGATGTTTGCCTCGGCGTATTCCTTCTGGGCGTCTCTGACGGCGCCGGTAGCCGTCAATTCAATGTGTCCTCCAACGGCTTTTTCGGCTTGTTTAATTGCCTGCCCGGCGGATTTAATCTGCTTCGCCGCCTCGCTGAATTCCTGCCGGTGGATAGCGCGTATCGACAAACTGCTAAAGCGGATAGAATCCCGGCAGAGCGGCAGCATTTTTTCTCTGGCTTCGTCTTTTTCCGCCAGCTCCTGCCTGATTTCTTCAGCCATTGCGTCCAGATTGTTCATCTTTTCGTCCCCTTAAATATGTTTACCATTTCTCTGGTTGCTTTTTCAATATTGTCGGCGCCCATGACGGCGCTGATGACCGCGGCGCTGTCCGCCCCGGCTTTGATGACATCTTTAAGATTTTCTTTATTTATACCGCCGATGGCGACAACCGGCAGTCCAGTTGCATGTTTAATTTCGCCGATTATTTTTAGCCCCACCG
>CAIWTG010000254.1 GCA_903915565.1 uncultured Chloroflexota bacterium | reverse complement strand
TATCATGCCGTAGCCGCCCATTTTAATTAATACGCCGGCCAGCATTACGCTGACGGCGGTGGGTGCGTCCGTATGCGCGTCCGGCAGCCAGGTATGCAGGGGGAACATCGGCAGCTTCACGGCAAACCCGATGAACAGCAGCCAGAATATCGCCGCCGCGGGCATGACCGTCTGTGCCATGCCCAGTCCGCCGTTAGCGATGTCCACCATGTTCAAACTGCCGGTAGAGAAATACAAACTCAAAATGCCCGCCAGCATTAAGGCGCTGCCGAACAGAGTGTAAATGACGTACTTGGTGGCGGAGTACCCCTTCCTCCCCGAACCCCAGATGGAAATCAGGAAGTACATGGGGATGACTTCAATTTCCCACATGATGAAGAACAAAAGCAGGTCCTGGGAAACAAATACGCCGATGATGCTCGTTTCTAATAACAGCAGCCAGGCGAAAAACTCGCGCGGCCGTTCGTGCACCTTCCAGGATATCAGCACCGCTAAAAATCCGAGGAAGGTGGTCAAGAACATCAGCGGCAAGCTTAATCCATCTACCCCGAGGTGATAATAAGAGTTAAGCGGCGCTATCCAGAGGTAATTCTCCTCGAACTGAAAGCCCCCTGCCGACCTGTCGAAAGCGATGAAGAGATATAGCGCCAGTATCAGAGGGATGGCAGTGAATATCGCCGCCAGCCACTTATAGAGCTTTTCGTCCTTGCCCTTTATCAGAGCGATGACGATGGCTCCTACTGCCGGCAGGAAGAGTATGGTCGATAAGAAATTAACACTCAAAAGTTATCTCCCCCATATCAATACGCATATCGCGATAACCGCCAGGCCTACGCCGATAACCAGCCCGTAAAGTTGTAATTGACCCGTCTGCGCCTGTCTTATGGCTTTGCCGCCCCGCACCACCACCTCCGCCGTCCCGTTTACCGCCCCGTCCACGCCCTTTTCGTCGAACAGTTTAAAGCCGGTGAAAAGCCCTTTCATTAAACCTATTTTCACGATGACGTTTTCATAAAGCTCGTCGAAGTAATACTTGTTAATAACCACTTCATACAGCGGCCCAAAGACCTTGCCGATGGACTTGGCGGTTATCCATTTCTTGAGATAGACCGCATAAGCGCTGAAAATACCCAGTAAAGCCACCAGCAGAGAAATCAGCGGCAGCGGCACGCCGTTGACGGTATGCGTGAAGATGTTGAAGACCGCCATAAACCCGCTCCCCGCCTCACTCTCCGCCCCGAAGAAGTTACTGAATCCGCCGGTGACGTTCCACCAGCCCACGCCTATCGCCAGCAGGGCCAGGAAAACCAGCGGCGCTACCATCACCCACGGCGATTCGTGAGTGTGGCTGTAATCTTTGCCGCTCTCTTTGTCGCCGCCGCGGTACTTGCCGTGGAAGGTCATGAAAATGGCGCGGAACATATAAAATGCCGTTAAAAAGACGGTTATAATCGCCAGCCAGAACAGCACCGGCTGATTGGTAAGCGCTGTCGCCAGTATTTCGTCCTTGCTCCAGAATCCCGCCAGCGGCCAGATGCCCGCTAGGCTTAATGAGCCGATGAGGAAGGTCAAGTAAGTCCAGGGCATGGTCTTGCGCAGGCCGCCCATCTGGCGCATGTCGAAAGTGCCGGAGGCGTGGTTGACGCTCCCCGCCCCCATGAATAAAAGCGCTTTAAAGAAAGCGTGGGTGAAGAGGTGGAACATGCCCACCGCTACCGCTGCTTTAGATAGTAATAATACTTCGTCGCCGGGCATGAATAGTCCGCTGTTGATTTGTGCAGCTACCGCCCAGCCTGCCGCCCCCAGTCCCAGCATCATATAGCCAATCTGGCTGATGGTGGAATAAGCCAGCACGCGCTTGATGTCATTAGCCACCAGACCCATCGTGGCGGCAAAGATAGCCGTAAACCCGCCGATAACCGCCACAATCCTGATGGCGTCAGGAGAAAAGACGAACAGGGGCATCATGCGCGCTACTAGAAATACGCCGGCGCAGACCATCGTCGCGGAATGGATGAGGGCGCTGACGGGGGTGGGGCCTTCCATGGCGTCCGGCAGCCACACATGCAGGGGGAACTGGGCGCTCTTGCCGATAGCCCCGCCGAACAACCCGATGCAGGCCCATGTTAAAGCCGACCCACCCAGAAAACCGGCAATAGCCATATTGTGCAGTAGGGCGATGTCGAAAGTGTGGGCATTAAAATAAAGTATCAAAATACCCGCCAGGAAGCCGAAGTCGCCAATCCTGGTGACGATGAACGCTTTCTTGGCGGCGTTGGCGGCCGACGGCTTATGGAACCAGAATCCGATGAGCAGGTAGGAGCATAGCCCCACCATCTCCCAGAAGACGAACGTGAACAGCAGGTTATTTGATAGCACCAGACCCAGCATGGAGAAAGTGAAGAGCGACATGAAGGTATAATAGCGGTAGTAGCCGGCGTCATCGTGTGCCATGTAGCCCAGCGAGTATATCTGTACCATCAAGCTGACCACCGAGACGACCACTACCATGATGGCTGAAAGCTGGTCCATCATGATACCGATGCTGAAGTTGAAGCTGCCGATGTTTAGCCAGCTTATGTTGGGGACTAATATCTGGTTATCCTGCGCCGACATCACGGATATCAGCGCCCAGACGGAAAACACCGCCGATAGCGCTATCGCCGTGATGGTGATAAAGCCGTAAACCTTGCTTTTACGCTGAACAAACGGACGTATCAGCAGCCCGTTGATGATGAACGCGGCCAGTGGCAGCAGCATGATGAGCCAGATTAGCTGATAGGGTATCATAGCTTCCTTAAAATATCCTTAATAACGTGTTCTTTATCCTGCGGCACCATCACCAGGTACGGGCCGATTTCTTTACCCTCGGGGAGGCCTCGCTGCGGCATGATGCGCGTGGGGATGCCTTCCCCCTCAAAGCATTCCTTCCATGCCTCGGCGATTTTTAGTGTTTGTGTTTTTTTAACTTCTACCCACATTTTTAGTTACCACTTAAGCAGGTTAATATTGTCTATATCTATATCTTTAAAGTGCCGGAAAATAGCCAAAATTATTGCCAGCCCCACCGCCACTTCCGCCACCGCCACGACCATCACAAAGATGGCGAATATCTGCCCGGTCAACAGTTGCGGCACAATGTAGCTGGAAAATGCGATTAAGCTGATATTCACGGCGTTCAGCATCAGCTCGATGCACATTAAAATTATCACGGCGTTGCGGCGCGTCAGTGCGCCGTAAAGCCCGATGCAGAACAGCACTGCGGAAAGTACTAAATAATGCGTCAGCCCAATCACTTTTTATTCTCCTTATTTTCCCGCGTGATAACGATAGCGCCCAAAATTGCCACTAGCAGCAGCGTCGCGCCCGTCAGGACGGGCAGGATATAGCCGTTCTCGCTAAAGAGCTGGGTTGCCAGCGGCCCGGTGGTATCGGTCAGCGGCGGTTGGGACGAGACATTCCAGGGACTGGTGGTGACGGCGTAAATTAAGATGCCCAAAAGCGCCGCCGCCACGATTACCGCGGGTATTCTCAATTTGTTGGCGGGGCTGCCTTTCTGGATTCCCCGCGTCATCATAATCGCCAAAATAATCAAAACGGATATCGCGCCTACATACACCAGAATCTGCACTGCCGCCAGAAAGTCGGCGCTCAAGGTGATGTAAATCCCCGCCACCCCTATAAAGCACAGGATGAGCAGCAGGGCGGCGCGGAAAACGTTGCGCAGGAAGACGACGGCTAATGCCGCCCCCACGATGACTACCGCCATTATCCAGAATGCTACTGCCTGTCCCATTATTTTCTTTTCTCCACTATTTTCTCGATGAGTAATGTCTGCTTCGGCAGTTTTTTCGCGATATCAGGGTGGAAGTACCCGCTGACGGGTCTTTGCGGGCTTTCCAATAGCTCGTCGTTAGTCTGCACCAGCTCGGCGCGGCGGTACTTTGCCCGCTCGTAAGAATAACCCATAAAAAGCGCGTCGTAGGGGCAGGCTTCCACGCACAGCCCGCACTGGATGCAGTAGCCGGTGTCCACGCGGTAGGTTTCGACCTTATACTTATTCTCGGTCATGTCGGTGGCGGTGACAATTTCAATAACACCCTGCGGGCACGCTTTAGCGCAAGTGGCGCAACCGGTGCAACGCTCGCGACTCCACACCAGCTCATTGCCGCGGCTCCGCCGCGAGATGTTGAGCCGCTGTTCCGGGTACTGTGTTACCAGGGCATGACGCCATACATACTGAATGGCTACCGACAGCCCTTTGACAATGCCTAGTCCAAAATTCTCAAACTTCAACTCTGCCTAACCCCGTTTTAAATAGTCTTGAACCTAAAAATACCAGCGCTCCCGCCAGGACGATGTTGACGCCGACGAATATCCATTGCGAGGCGTCCGGCCATGCCAGCACCTCGATGGCGGTGGCGAAGAGGTTGATAACAGCCAGCGGGAAAAGGAACTTCCACGCCAGACCCATCAACTGGTCAATGCGCACGCGCGGCATAATTGTCCTGACCCAAATCATTAAGAAGAAGACGAAGAACGTCTTGATAATCAGCCAGAGCCATGGCGGCAGCCAGGGACCGCGCCAGCCGCTTAAGAAAAGCGTGCTAATGACGGCGGACATCGCTATCGCCTCGGCGTATTCTACCAGGTAAAACATGGCGAATCTCATGCCGGAATACTCGGTATGGAAACCCGCCGTCAGTTCCGAGTCCGCTTCCATCAAATCGAAAGGGCTGCGGTTAATCTCGGCGCAGGCGGCTGTGAAGAACAGCAGGAATCCCAGCGGCTGCACCAAAATGTTGGGGATATTCTGCGCGTTGACGATATCGTTCATGGACAAAGAGCCGGTAACCATGACCACGCCTAAAATTGCCAACACCATCGGGATTTCGTAACTCACCACGGCGGCAACGTTACGCATCGCCCCCAGCAATGAGTATTTATTCCCCGAACCCCACCCCGCCATAAAAACGCCCACCGTGGCAATAGAACTGACCGCCACGATGAATAAAATACCGATGTTCAGGTCGGCGAGCATAGCCCCGTTCTGGAAGGGTATTACCGTAAAAATCAACAGCACGGGTGTAAAGGCGATGACCGGCGCCAGGAAGTGGACGATTTTATCTGCCACGCCCGGCACAATGTTTTCTTTCAATAGTACCTTGACGGCATCGGCAATCGGCTGTAAAAGCCCGAAAGGCCCAGTGCGGTTGGGGCCGAGGCGCGTTTGCATCTTGCCCATTGCCCGGCGTTCAAAATAAATAGCCCCGATGACCATCACCAGCATAAACACGATGACGACCACGGTGTAAAACAGCCAGTGCCACCAGTAATTGCCCGGCCAATAGGTCGGCTGAATGATGTCCAGCGCGCCGGCGCTAATCGGTTCCACTATCTATCAACCTCTCCCATGGTAATATCAATGCTCCCGAAGATAAAAATAAGGTCGGCTACCTTCCACCCCCGCACCATGTTCCGCAGGGCGCCCAGGTTTATCAGGCTGGTGGGGCGGATGTGAAAGCGATACGGTGCTATTGAGCCGTCGGAAACAATATAATAGCCAAGCTCGCCCTTGGGCGACTCGATGTGCGCGTAAGATTCGCCGGCCGGCGGGTGGATGACTTGGGGCACGTTCGCTCTAAATGGGCCGTCCGGCACCTGCTTTATCGCCTGCTCGAGAATGCGTACGCTCTGGCGCATTTCCTGGACCCTGACGTAAAAGCGGTCAAAGCAGTCGCCGTTCTCGGCGGTGGGGATATCAAATTCAAAACGGTCGTAAATAGAATAGGGGTCGTCCCGGCGTAAATCATGCTTAATGCCGCTGGCGCGCGCCACCGGGCCGCTAATGCCGCAGTTAATGGCTAATTCTTTGGATAAAATGCCCACGCCCTTGGACCGCGCGACGAATACCTCATTCTGCTTAACGAAGAACTCGTATTCGTCAAGGAACTTCTTGAGTTGGGGCAGGAACTTGGCTACCGCCGGCAGGAATTCCTCCGGCAAGTCCTGGCTCACCCCGCCGATGCGCATATAGTTATAGGTCACGCGTTGTCCGCAGAGCATATCAAACAGGTCGTATATTTTCTCGCGGTTGCGGAACATGTAAAGGAACGGTGTAAAATAGGCGCCGGCGTCGTTAAACATGGCGCCGATGGCCACGCAGTGATTGGCGAGGCGCTGCAGTTCGGCGGTGATAATGCGGATGTATTCGCCCCGCTCCGGCACCTTTACCCCCGCCAGTTTTTCCACCGCCAGGCAGTAGCCCAGGTTGTTGCTCATCGGGGAAAGGTAATCCAGGCGGTCGGTGAAGGGGATAATGCCGGTATAGGTGCGCTCTTCCGCCAGTTTTTCAATGCCGCGGTGCAGGTAGCCGAAAACCGGCTCGATGTCCGTCACCACCTCGCCGTCCAGCGTCGCCCGCATGCGGAAAACGCCGTGGGTGCTCGGGTGCATCGGCCCGATGTTTAAGATAAACGGTTCGGTCTTGAGCGTCAGTTCCTGCGTCGTCGTCACCGGTTCCAGTCCTTTCGTAAAGGATGCCCGTCAAACCCTTCCCAGAGGAAGATGCGCTTCAAATTCTTGTGTCCCTTAAAACTAATGCCCATGAGGTCGTAAATCTCCCGCTCCTGCCAATCCGCCCCCTGGTAAATACCGGTTAGTGTTAAAACGGATGGTTTATTGCGCGTATAGCATCGTGTTTTGAGTACGATGTAGCGGTTGAACTCCAGCGAGGTTAATCGATAAACGACTTCAAAATAGCTGTAATAATCTACGGCGGTGATGAAATTTAAGTAATCGAACTTTAACCCTGCCGCTGTCTTAAGGTATTCCACCACAGCTGGCAGGTGTTCGCCCTTGACTAAAACGGCGTCAGTCCCGGCTTCTTCCACAGCGCCGGGGAACTGGGCGCTCAACTGGCTGACTATTTCCGTGGCGGCAAGGGCGGTGGTCATTATTTTTTGCCTTTCTTCAAGGGGTTGGGTAATTCGTTGAGGTCCGGCACGGCTTTGCTTTTAGCTATTTTCTTCTGCAGCATCTGGATGCCGTAAATCACGGCTTCTGGTCTAGGCGGACAGCCGGGAATGTAAACGTCCACCGGGATTATCTTATTGTAGCCGGGAACGACGTTGTAGCCGGAGCGGAAAATGCCGCCGCTGATGCCGCACGTGCCCATCGCAATGACCCATTTAGGGTCGGGCATCTGGTTATAGATGCGCTGGACATTAGGCGCCATTTTCCAGGTAAGCGTGCCCGCGGTAATCATCAGATCAGCCTGGCGGGGGGAGGCTCTCAAGATTTCCATGCCGAAGCGTGAAAGGTCGAACCGCGGCCCTTCAACGGCCATCATTTCTATAGCGCAGCAGGCGGGGAAGCAGGCCACCGGCCATAAGGATGAGCGCCGCGCCCAGTCAATCACCCAGTCCAGTGAGGTGAGGACGATATTGCGTTTAATATCTTCATCCAGCCAGCCATCGGGGTCGGGAATCGACTTTTGGCTGTTGGCTTTGAGCTTTTCAATAATCTGGCCTTCATGGACGTCAAGCTCGTGGGCGTCGTAGATATAGTCTTTGTTTTCGTCTATTTCCATTCCAGGACCTTCTTCTTCCAGGCGTAAACGTAGCCGACCAGTAAAATGCCGACCATAATTAAAACAACGTAAAAGCTGAACGCACCGAGCTGTCTTAACTGCACCGCCCAGGGATAAAGGAAAACCACCAGCACATCCAGGGCGAGGAAGACCAGGGCGTAAAAATAGTAGCGGAAGTTGAACTGCACCCACGTCTTGCCAATGGTCTCCATACCGCACTCAAAAATGGAGCTTTTGATGGCGTTGGGATTGCTGGGGACGATTTTAAGATATTTTAGAACAATGGGTAGAACAACCATCACCAGGGAAAAGAGAATGGCGACGAC
>CAIWTG010000253.1 GCA_903915565.1 uncultured Chloroflexota bacterium | reverse complement strand
CGGGTTGATTTACGGCATCGCCAAAGCTGTAGAAGTCATGCCGCAGCGTTACGGGCAAGAAAAGCCGTGGTTTTGTTCTATCAATACGGAAAATACCGTTAATGCCGTCGCTATCAGGACACCGCCGCACATGGTAATACTGGCACATTTATCCGGCGACATTGATATAGCCGCTGAAACCCTGGTGGGGGCGGTGTCTAATGACATTCCGGGAGTGATAGGGGATAAGGAACTGACCGACCTTTTTGCCAAACGGTGGTGTGAAAAATTCGGCGTAACGATACGGGATACCATGGCACAGCGCATTTACCGGCTGGACAAGGTGAATGATATTCAGCCAGCACCGGGCAGGTTCCGCGCCGCGACTATGGCGGATAAAGACCTGGTCTTGAAATGGTTTCACGCTTTCCATATTGACATCGGCGCCGAAGCCAGGGGCGAACCGATGAACGACATCACCCCGGGGATAGAGCGGGGTTGGGTATTTGTCTGGGAAGACGGCGAGCCGGTCTCTACGGCGCTCAAGACCCGCCCCACGGAAAACGGCATGTCGGTGGGTGGGGTTTATACGCCGCCGGAATTGAGGGGTAAAGGCTACGCCACCTCGTGTGTGGCGGAGCTATCTCGTCATATCCTGCAAAGTGGTAAAAAATTCTGTACGCTTTATACCAATCTGGCAAATCCTACCTCAAATCAAATTTACATGAAAATGGGTTACAAGCCGGTGTGTGATTCAGTGGAACACATCTTCAGCCATTAAAAAATCTAGACCACAAAATCCTCACTGTTTCTTTTATTCTGAAAACCCTCGCCGGTTAACGGGCATCGAGGATTGCCATTGCTTCTTCACGGTAGGCTTGCATCAGGTAAGGAATACCGGTAACTTTGGCGCATTCCTCGGTCAGGGACATTAATTCTTTGCGTGAAATAACCGGCAGGCTAAAGCACCTGGCGCCGGCCATGAGCTGCTGCAGCCCCACCTTGATTTTTTCGGCGTAGCTATAGACGCCCAGGGCGCCCAGCGGCAGCGTCTTCATCGCGTCGGCTCCCACCAGGTTCTTGACCTCTTCATAGCAGACGAAAATTTCTTCCGGCGTAGAGCCGAACTGACTGACGGTATTGGGCAGCTTGCCATCTTTAATCCAGGTGGCGATGTTCTTGCCGACCATGCCGGGGATCATTAAAGCGCGGCCCATGCAAACCGCTTTAACGAACGGCGCGCCGAGCGCCAGCGCCTTGAAAACCCCGTCTTCGCTGCTGAAGCCGCCGGCCAAAGCGATATCGGGCACGCGCTGCTTTTTGTCCGCCAGACGCTGACAGAATTCATACGCCGCAGCGTGCAGGTAGAGGCTGGGCATGCCCCATTCCTCCATCATGCGCCAGGGGCTCATGCCGGTGCCGCCGCCGGAACCGTCAATGGTCAGGAGGTCTATTTTGGCTTTAGAACCCCACTTAATCGCCATTGCCAGTTCGCGTAGTCCGTACGCCCCTGTTTTCAACGTAATGCGTTTAAAGCCTACATCGCGGAGGCGCTTTACTTCCGCGTAGAAACCGTCTTCATCAATAAAGCCGAGGCGGCTGTGTCGTTCGAACTCTTTCAGCGAGCCGTCTTTAAAAGCTGCCTGACTCAATGGACTCGAGGGGTCGGGGGTGACGATATAGCCGCGT
>CAIWTG010000252.1 GCA_903915565.1 uncultured Chloroflexota bacterium | reverse complement strand
GCCTCCTGGCTTTATCGTATCGCCCATAACCAGATAGTCGACTACTTAAGAAAGAAGACTAAGCACGCCACCGTCCCGCTCGACGAGTCGTTACCCATCCCAGCCATCGGCGGCGACCCCAAGCACATTATTGAGGAAAAAATTACCATCGAGGAAATCATCGTGGCGACGAAAAGATTAACGACGGCCCAGCAGGAAGTCATCTCCCTGCGTTTTGCCTCCGAGCTTTCGATTACCGAAGTCGCGGGGGTGATGGGAAAAAGTGAAGGAGCCATTAAAGCCTTGCAGCACAGCGCCATTATTGCCTTGCGGAAAGCGCTGACCACGGAGTAACTATCATGGCTAGAGTAACAGAATTTGAAAATATATTAAATGACTGCTTAGACCGGATGATTACGGGCGAGACCATTGAGTCCTGCCTGCAGAGATATCCTGTCTTCGCCGCCGAGCTTGAGCCGCTGTTAAAAACGGCGCAGGAAACTATATCCGCCGCGGCTATTGAACCCAGTCATGAATTCCGCCAGCGCGCCTCCAGCGAGTTCCAGGCGGCCATCCGCAATATGCCGGTGAAACAGGGTTGGGCTTTTAAATGGCAGCTTCGCTGGGCGCTGCCGGCCGCTATTTTCCTCGTCCTGGTCACGGCTGGCTCCGGCACCGTCGTCGCGGCTACCAATGCCTTGCCGGATAGCCCTCTTTACAGTATTAAAATGGCAACAGAATCGGTCCAGATGGCTTTCACTTTCTCGGATGAAGGTAAAGCCGACCTTTATAGCCGCTTTGTTAATTATCGTGTTGAAGAAATCGTTAAAATGGTAGAAAAGGGTAATATGGCCCTCGTGATTGCCGTCACCGACCATATGAACAGTGACATGAAGTCTATCACAGCTCTGGGAATACAGGGTAACCGCGCATTTTTTGCGGCTGATACTCACGGGTTATCGGCAGCGCTGGGACAATCCCAGAATTTCACGGAAAACAACCCGCCCGGTAACGATAGTAAAACGGGCAATAGTCCGACAACAACTAATATTGCCTCGCCAACTCCCGCTACAATGACGGATACGGACTTGTTAATCCAGCGTCTTTTAGATGATATGGGGCACAACCTGCAGATTTTAGAGGACCAGCTCCAAACAGTTCCGGCACAATTTCAAACGGCTATACAGCATGCCATTGACGTCATTCAGGACGGTTACTGGCAGGTCATCGACAACCTCAGTTAATGTGGGCAATTGGCTTGCCTCTGTCCTGTTGAAATATTACTTTCCTATCCCTACCGCTCCTTACTACGTTATATAAAGCGAAAGGAAAAACAAAGGAGGAATTATCATGAAAAAAATATGGTTAATAGTGGTTGGGTTGGTGCTGCTCGTGAGTGTGGTGGTGATGTCTGGCTGTGGCGCAGGTAATAGCATCAACGTCGGCAGTAACAGTCAGCAAAACGGCATCTGGGTCAGCGCCACAGGCAAGGTCTACGCTATTCCGAATATAGCTGGACTTACACTGGGCGTCGAAGCGCAAGCGAGTACGGTGGCTGCCGCTCAGTCACAGGCGAACCAGGCTATGGCTAGCGTCGTCGCAGCCCTTAAAGCCGCTGGCATCGCTGATAAAGATATCCAGACCCAGTACTACAACATCTATGAAGTCACCAAGTGGGACCCGAATAAAAACGAAAATGTTACTACTGCTTATCAGGTGACAAATACCGTAAACACCACGATAAGAGATATCAGCAAAGTCGGCACGGTAATTGACGCTGTGGTTGCCGCCGGTGGAAACTATATCCGCATTAACGGTATCAACTTCACCGTTGATGACCCCACTACCTACTATGCCCAGGCTAGACAACAGGCCATCACCTATGCCAAGCAAAAAGCCGACCAGATGGCTTCCCTCACCGGAGTTAAACTTGGCGATATGTTCTATATCACCGAGAGCTCCAATATGCCCTCTGGCAATTACTTCGACCTTCGGACGGTGGCGGCTCCTGCATCAAATTCAACTTCTATCAGCGCCGGACAACTGGAAATCACCACAACGGTCAGCATCGCTTACAATATTGACCACTAGCTGAAAATTACTTTAGATTCAGAAAATTTAGGGAGTCCTGATAAAAACGGGGCTCCCTTTATTTTTCTGCTTTTTCTTGAGTGTAGCGTTCCCACTCGCTAAAAAGGCAGCCGCAATACTGTTGACGGTAGAGGTTCATCGGCTTGGTAATGTGCCGGCTATCCGAGTAGCGTTTACGCAAGTCGGCGTAAAAAAACTCCACATCCTTTTCTCCCGCCGCCTTCTCCCCGATTTCTTTAATCAGCTCGTGCTTCTGGTGCGGACTAATCAGTAGGGTAGTGGTGAATCCGTCATAACCGTTGGCTTTAGCCGCCTCGGCTGTTTTAGTCAGACGCAGTTCAAAGCAGTGGCGGCAGCGCTCCGTCTCATGCCCCGCCACCCGCCGGAAGTATTCTGCCATATCATATTCCGGCGCGATGATTAACGGTAGGCTTTTCTCCTGCGCCAGCGCTTTAACGGCCTCCAGACGCTGCTGGTGCTCTGTAAAGGGGTGGATGTTGGGGTTGTACCAGAATCCCCCGGCCTCATATCCCTCCCCCCGCCAATACTCAACGGTATAGGCGGCACAGTGCGCACAGCAGATGTGGATTAAAACCTTTTTCATTCTTTCCCGCCGAGTTTAGCCCTGTAATAAAGCTTAGTCAAACTGCTGGTAATATTCAAGCCGAATGTAACGGCATACATTGTGACGGCCGCTTGCCCGATATTGGAAGAGATATCGCTATTGATCGCCAACAATATTGACCCGGTCAAGAACAGGCAAATAGTCGCTATTGTCAGTGTTGCTTTGCCCGATTTTTCATCTATGGCGTGGGTTCTTTCATCGGCATAGACTTCTTTCATGCGGCTGATCAGTATCCCAAACATGACTGCCGCGACGAACATGCCGATTAAGGGTAAATACCATATACCGAATATTATTGTTACCGCCAGCACTCCGGCCATTACCAGGCAGGTTATCCATTCTATTCTTCTAAGTGTTTTGTGGGTCATTTTCTTACCTCTTCTCCTCGTAAATAAAGACTTCTTCCAGGTTTACTTTAAAAACTCTGGCGATTTTGAACGCCAACTCTATTGAAGGTACGTATTTGCCTTGCTCCAGTGCAATTATCGTCTGCCGGGTACAGCCGACCTTGTTCGCCAGGTCTTCCTGCGTCATCTCATTGTGGTCAAAACGCAGCCGCCTTATATTATTGGTTATCTTTGGCATTTCCCCCCTTTCGTAGTAATGTTGATAAAACAAATAGTAACATATAAAATACTAAATGTCAAGTATATAATACAACAAATGGTAAAAAAATATAACTAATTAAATCAACTTTTGCTGGTTGCTTTTATTGAACTCCAGCCCCAGGTGCTCGTAGGCGCGTTTCGTTGCCACCCGGCCCCGCGGCGTGCGCTCTAAAAACCCCAGCTGCATGAGGAAAGGCTCGTAAACGTCGGTGATGGTGTCGGCTTCCTCGCTGATGGACGCGGCGATGGTGTCCAGCCCCACCGGCCCCCCGTTGAACTTCTCTATTATAGTATGCAGCACCTTGTGGTCGGTTTCATCCAACCCGATAAGGTCTACCCCCAGTTTTTCGAGGGCTTCCTGCGCAACTTTTTTCGTGATTATTCCGTCCGCCACCACCTGGGCATAATCTCTAACTCGTTTAAGCAGCCGGTTGGCGACGCGCGGCGTGCCCCGGGCTCGACTGGCGATTTCCTTAAGCCCGTCCTCTTTAGCTTCCACCTGAAGTATTCGCGCCGACCGTTCGATGATTTTTTCCAGCGCCGCCGGTTCGTAAAAATCTAAACGGAAGACCGACCCAAACCTGTCCCTTAATGGCGGCGATAGCAGGGCGTAGCGCGTTGTGGCGCCGATGAGCGTGAACTTGGGCAGGTTGAGCCGTAGGCTCTTGGCGCCCGGCCCCTTACCTATAATAATATCCAGCGCGTAATCTTCCAGCGCCGGATAAAGTATTTCCTCGATTGACCGGTTCAGGCGGTGGATTTCATCAATAAAGAGGATGTCGTGGGCTTTAAGGTTGGTTAAAATCGCCGCAAGGTCGCCGGTGCGCTCGATGGCGGGACCGGACGTTGTTTTGATGTTGACGCCAACCTCGATAGCAATAATGTGGGCGAGGCACGTTTTGCCGAGCCCGGGCGGGCCGTAAAAAAGTACGTGGTCGATTGGTTCGCCCCGCCTTTTTGCCGCCGTAATGGCTATCTTGAGGTTTTCCTTGGTTTTATCCTGCCCGATAAAATCAGTCAGGCTGCGCGGGCGCAGGCTGTTTTCCAGAGGTTTGTCTTCTTCATTCGGTTTGCCGGATATTATACGCGCCATTTCCTCTTTTTCCTTAACCCCATTCTAACATGAATACTAATCAACACAAAACTACTGACCTGCAGGTTCTTTGTCATCTTGAGCGTGCTGTAGCCCTCGAGCGAAGCGAAGGGGAAGGAAGCGTACCCTGCTCTAAATAAAGAGGGGGCAGATTTTATCCTGCCCCCTTAATGTTAAGAAATCCGTTAGAACTAATCTTCTTCCGGGTCGTCGGTGATAGCGTCCTTGGCTTCATCAGCTTCGTCGAGGTCTTCCGCAGCAACATCTTCCAGCTCATGTACCTCATCGGCGATAGCATCGTTGGTTTCGTTGGCGGGAGGAACTTCACCGGTCGGGGCGTCAATCGGACCGGCCAGGCTCGCCAGCATCCTCATCGCTTCGGTTTGCTCGCCGGCTTTCAACTCGGCTACCTGTTCTTCTTTCAGGTAGCGCGCCGGAATCAGCTTACCGATAATGACGTTTTCCTTAAGCCCCACCAGCCTGTCCACCTTGCCGTTAGCCGCTGCCTCGGTGAGGATTCTCGTGGTCTCCTGGAACGATGCCGCTGCTAGCCAGCTGTCGGTGCTCAAGGATGCCCTGGTGATGCCCAGCAGCACCGTATGCGCCGTTGCCGGTTCGCCGCCCTCAGCCAGTACTTTGGCATTGGTGTCTTCATAAACCGCTTTATCTACCAATTCGTCGGGCACTAGGTCGGTATCGCCCGCTGAATCGATGCGCACCTTGGTGAGCATTTGCCGTGTGATAACCTCGATGTGTTTATCATTGATGTTCACGCCCTGTGAGCGGTAAACCTTCTGCACCTCGTCCACCAGGTATTGCTGGACGGCGTCCTTGCCCAGTATGCGCAGGATGTCGTGCGGATTGATGGAGCCGTCAGTCAGCTGCTGTCCGGCTTTTACTACATCTTTGTTATGTATCCAGATGCTCGCTGTGGAAGAGACGACATATTCCCGTTCCTCTTTTTCGGCATAGCTGATGACCAGCTGTTTCTTGGTTACTTTAATGTCTCCCGCAAACCTCGCCACGAGCGGCTGTGTTTCCGGAGAGGTTTCCTCTTTTTCTTTTGTCTTTTTACTTTTTACGGGTTCTGGCGGAGCAGCTAATATTGTCCCGATATCTACGTGCTGTCCGTTTTTCACCATTATGTGCCAGCCTACCGGCAGGGCATATTCGTCATCGTATATTTCCTGGCTGACGATTTTTATCTTTCTGCCTTCCTCGGTTTGTGTCAACTCGGCGGTGCCGTCTATCTCGGAGATGATTGCCTGGCCGCGCGGTGTGCGGGCTTCAAATAGTTCTTCAACGCGGGGCAGACCGCTGGTGATGTCCAGTCCGACTACACCGCCGGTGTGGAAGGTGCGTAACGTTAGCTGTGTGCCCGGTTCGCCGATGCTTTCGGCAGCAATAATACCCACTGCCACATCCCTTTCAATCAGCTGGCCGCGGGCCAAATCGCGCCCGTAGCAATTACGGCAGGAACCACGCCTCGATTCGCAGGTGAGTGGCGACCGAACATGTACCGACATTATACCGGCTTTATTGATGAGTTCTACCTTAGCTTCGTCAATTTCCTCGTTACGGGCGACGATTACTTTGCCCGTCTTGGGATGGACGATGTCACTGGCGGCCAGTCTTCCCAAAGAGCGCTCGCCGAGCGACGGCAGCAATCCTTTTTCTTTCGGTTCGGTAATAACGATACCGTCGGAGGTGCCGCAGTCATCTACTAACGTGATAACGTCCTGTGCTACGTCGATAAGGCGCCTGGTGAGGTAGCCGCTGTCGGACGTTCTCAACGCCGTATCAGCCAGACCTTTACGGGCGCCGTGGGTGGAGATAAAGTATTCCAGTACGCTGTGGCCTTCGCGTAAACTGGACTTAATCGGGAATTCGATGATTTTACCGGCGGGGTCGGTCATCAGACCGCGCATGCCGGCCATCTGGCGTATCTGCGAAATATTACCTTTGGCGCCGGATGTGGCCATCATGTAAACGCCGCCGTAACGGTCGAGGTTATTCTGGATAGTAGTGGTGATGGTATTGGTAGCCTCGTTCCAGATGTCTACCACACCGTTATAGCGTTCGTCCTCGGTGATGGCGCCGTGTTGATACTGGTTTTCTATGATGACGACTTTGGCTTCTGCCTCCGCCAGTATCTGGGGTTTACTCGCCGGCACTTCGATATCGTTCATCGCGATGGTGATGCCGGACTTTGAGGCATACACAAAACCCAGGTGTTTAATGCTATCGAGCACCTTGCCCGTTTCTTCGTCTTTAAGTATTTTGCTGCACTTGGTAGCGATTTGTTTTAAGACCGATTTATCGATAATTTTATTGTAATATCCTAATTCTTTGGGCAGGACTTCATTAAAGATGATGCGTCCGACACTGGTCTTCATCCTTTCACTGGTATCCGGCATCCTTACGTTAATTTCTTCCCGCAGGTCAACAGCGCCGAATTCATAGGCCAGCTTGGCATCCTCGAAGCCCCCGTAAACTTTTTCTGAATTACTGCTGGTATGCCGGATGGTGGTCAGGTAGTAGCAGCCGAGTACCATATCCAGCGTCGGTGATACCGTAGGCTCGCCGCTGGAAGGGAGGAGAATGTTGTGGTGGCTTAGCATCATATCCCGTGCTTCTTTTACCGCCGCTTTAGAGAGCGGCACGTGCACGGCCATCTGGTCTCCATCGAAGTCGGCGTTGAAAGCGGAGCAGACCAGCGGGTGTATCTGGATGGCGCTGCCGTCAATCAGCACCGGCTCGAAAGCCTGAATACTTAAGCGATGGAGGGTCGGCGCGCGGTTAAGCAGTACCGGTCGTTCTTTAACGACTTCTTCCAGGATGTCGTAAACTTCGGACTTGGCGCGCTCAACGAGACGTCTGGCGCTCTTGATGTTGGGCGCTAGTCCTTGCTGTACCAGCTTCCGCATCACAAACGGTTTAAATAGCTCTAGTGCCATACGCCGTGGTAAACCGCACTGATGCAGTTTTAGTTCCGGCCCGCAGACGATGACCGAGCGGCCGCTGTAGTCTACGCGCTTGCCCAGCAGGTTCTGGCGGAAGCGCCCCTGTTTGCCGCGCAGCATGTCGGAGAGGCTCTTCAATTTGTGGTTGCCGCTGATGGAAATGGCGCGTCCCCGCCGTCCGTTATCGATGAGCGAGTCCACGGCTTCCTGCAGCATGCGTTTTTCATTGCGAATAATAATTTCCGGCGCCCCGATGTCAATCAGGTGGTGCAGGCGGTTGTTGCGGTTAATGACGCGCCGGTAAAGGTCGTTGAGGTCGCTGGTGGCGAATCGGCCGCCGTCCAGTTGCACCATTGGTCTTAAATCGGGCGGCAATACGGGCAGGACGGTTAAAATCATCCACTCCGGTTTGTTACCGCTGTTGCGGAAGGTTTCCACCACGCGCAGCTGTTTGCTGGCTTTCTTGCGCCGCTGCCCGGAGCTGGACTGTGTTTCTAGGAGCAGTTTATTGCGTATTTCGTCGAGGTTGATGGTCTTCATAATCTGCAGGATAGCCTCGGCGCCCATGCCTGCCTCGAAAACGTTATTAAATTTCTGTTTGTAATCGTGATAGAGGTTCTCGGTCAGCAGCTGTTTAACGTGGAGCCCTTTTAGCTTTTCGACTTCTCCAGCTAGGTCTGTTTCCAGCTTGGCTTTTTCTTCCACGAACTTGCCGCGTAAGTCGTTGATTGCTTCGACGGTCGCCTTGTCTTTTTCCATCCCGGCGACCTGGTCGTCTACAGCTTTTTGCCGCTCCGAGATTTTCTTGGCAAATTCCTCTTCAATCTGTTTAGTGGCAGCCTGGCGGGCTTCATCGTTGACCTGGGTGACGATGTACTGGGAGAAGTAAATTACATGCTCCAGGCTTCGCGGTGACAGGTCTAGCAGCAGCCCGATACGGCTCGGAATGCCTTTGGCGAACCAGATATGTGTTACCGGACAGGCCAGCTCGATATGCCCCATGCGCTCACGTCTTACTTTAGCGCGGGCAACCTCGACGCCGCACTTATCGCATATAACGCCCTTGTAGCGTATCCGCTTATACTTGCCGCAGTAGCATTCAAAGTCCTTGGTCGGACCAAAAATTCTTTCACAGAAAAGCCCGTCCCGTTCCGGTTTCAGCGTGCGGTAGTTGATGGTTTCCGGTTTGGTTACCTCGCCGTAGGACCAGCTTCTAATCTGTTCCGGTGAAGCCAGCGAGATGCGGACGGCATCAAAATCATTAATCTCGAACATCGTCATCTACCTCTTTCCAGCGCGGTTCTTCAATATTCTTCACGTCTGTATCTATTTTAAAGCTCTCATCTACCGTTTCCTCGGCAGGCGCTGCTTTGGTTTCTTCTTCGTTAATCACTTCCAGCGCCAACCCCAGACTTTGCAGTTCTTTTACCAGCACCTTGAACGACTCCGGCACGCCGGGCTGCAAGATATCATCGCCTTTGATGATGCTTTCGTAGGCTTTGGCGCGCCCGGTAACGTCGTCGCTCTTGATGGTCAGCATTTCCTGGAGGTTATAAGCGGCGCCGTAGGCTTCCAGCGCCCAGACCTCCATTTCCCCGAATCTCTGACCGCCGAACTGAGCTTTGCCGCCCAGCGGCTGCTGGGTGATTAAGGAGTAGGGGCCCGTGGAACGGGCGTGGACTTTATCTTCCACCAGGTGGATGAGTTTCATCATGTAAATGCTGCCGACGGTTACCGGTTGGTCGTAGGGTTCACCGGTGCGCCCGTCGTGCAGGGTAACTTTGCCGTAAGTCGGCGGGGCAAATCTGCCTTCCGCGTTGACTTTTTCCACAACCTTATCAAGTTCTTCGGCGCCTAGTTTCTTGGCGTGGATATTAATTTCTTCCAGCCACAACCGCAGCCCGATGTCCCGCGCTTTGCCGCGCAGTGTTTCATCGAACACCGCCTTACCGTCGTAGCCGTGCTTGTTAATCCAGGCAATTGCCACGTCTTTTTTAAAGGGAGTTTTGTCTTCAGCGGGGCTCGGGTCTTCGGCGCCGGAATGCTGCACAATCCAGGCGCGGCATAACTCGTCCTCGATAGCTAAATCGCTGGCGCCGTCAAAGACCGGCGTTTGCGCGCGGAATCCTAATATCTCCCCCGCCCAGCCCAGATGCGTTTCTAGTACCTGCCCGATGTTCATACGGGAAGGCACGCCGATGGGGTCGAGTACGATATCTACCGGCGTTCCATCCGGCAGGAAGGGCATATCCTCTTTAGGTGCGATGATGGCGATGACGCCTTTGTTTCCGTGACGACCCGCCAGCTTATCGCCGACGGATACGCGGCGTTTTTGGGCTATCCAGACCTGTACCCACTGGTTCACGCCGGCGGGCAGGTCATCGCTGCCGTTCTTGGTGTCCTTGCGGGTGTAAACTTTAACGTTGATGACTTTGCCCCACTCGCCGTGCGGCACGCGGAGCGATGTGTCTTTAACCTCTCGGGCTTTCTCGCCAAAGATGGCTCTTAGCAGTTTTTCTTCGGCGGAGAGTTCCGTTTCGCCTTTGGGGGTGATTTTCCCCACCAGGGTATCGTCCGGCATTACCTCCGCCCCGATGCGGATGATGCCGTCCTCATCTAACTCGCGCAGGCTTTCCTCGCCCACGTTAGGAATATCGCGGGTGATTTCTTCCGGGCCCAGCTTGGTGTCGCGGGCTTCTACCTCGTGCTTGTTGATGTGGATGGAGGTGAAGAAGTCTTTTTCTACCATGCGGGAGCTCAAGATAATTGCGTCTTCAAAGTTGTAGCCTTCCCAGCTCATAAAGGCGACGGTTACGTTTTGTCCTAAAGCCAGCTCGCCGTTTTCGGTGGCGGAGCTGTCCGCCAGCACCTGTCCGGCTTCTACTTTTTCGCCTTTGTTGACCAGCGGCCGCTGGTTGATGCACGTCCCCTGGTTGGTGCGGACGAATTTCATCAGGTCGTAATTCTTCGTTAGGCCGTCTTCCTGTTTAATCACGATGCGGTACTTGGTGTTGCCTTTATCATCGATGTTGCCGGACATCTCAGTGACCACGCCGGCTTTCTCCGCGAACACCACCTGGCGGCTGTGCTTGGCGGCTTCCATTTCCATGCCGGTGGCAACCACCGGCGCCTCGGGACAAAGCAGCGGTACGGCCTGACGCATCATGTTGGCACCCATCAAAGCGCGGTTGGCGTCGTTATGCTCCAGGAACGGTGTTAGAGCCGTTGCCACGCTGACTACCTGCTTGGGCGTAACGTCCATCAATTCAATTTTATCGGGCGTCTCCAACAGGTAGCCGTCCGCCAGCCTGACCTCGATGCGTTTTTCTTTAAACTGGTTATACTCATCCAGTGGCGCGTTGGCCTGGGCGATGATGTATTTATCTTCCTCGTCCGCCGGATAGTACGCGATTTCATTGGAGACAAAGGGGACGACTTTTACCTTGGTCGGCTTTAGTTTTGATAGTTTCTCTAAAATTTCTTTGGTGACAAAAGTATTGGCTTTCACCGCAACCTTTTCTTTTTCATCCAGGACGTCTTCCCTGACGGTCCTGTTCAATAAATGCTTATCTTTGTTGCCGAGCTCATGGACGACCTTGCGGTATGGTGTTTCGATAAACCCGTATTCGTTGATGATGCTGTATGTGGCTAATGAGCCGATAAGACCGATGTTCGGACCTTCCGGTGTTTCAATAGGGCAGATGCGCCCGTAGTGCGAGAAGTGCACGTCGCGGACTTCAAAGCCGGCGCGGTCGCGTGAAAGACCGCCGGGTCCCATCGCCGAAAGGCGGCGTTTGTGCGTCAGTTCCGCCAGCGGATTCGTCTGGTCCATGAACTGCGATAGCTGCGACCCGCCGAAGAATTCCCTCACCGCGGCGACGATTGGTCTGATGTTAACCAGAGCGCTGGGCGTGATGGCTTCTGTGCTGATGATGCTCATGCGCTCGCGGACTACCTGTTCTAGTCTCAAGAACCCGATGCGGAACTGGGTTTGCACCAGTTCGCCCACCGTGCGCACCCTCCGGTTGCCCAGATGGTCGATATCGTCGGTATGATCTTTACCGTTGTTAATCAAAATGATGTGGCGGATGATTTGAATGATGTCATCCTTGGTCAACGTATGTTCTTTTAGGTTGACATCCACTTCCAGCCGTTTGTTGAGTTTGTATCGCCCCACGCTGCCCAGGTCGTAACGTGTCGCGTCGAAGAAAAGATTTTTTATCAGCTTTTTGGCGTTCTCCAGCGAGGGCAGCTCGCCGGGATGGAGCTTTTTGTAAATATCGAGCAGCGCGTCCTTTTCGTCTTTAATATTCGGTTCGCGCTCCATGGTAATGCTGATGTATTTATGCTCCGACTCTTCCTCTTCTTTTGCAAAGAGTTTTAATATCTCTTCGTCGTTGCCGAAGCCGATGGCGCGCAGCAGGGTGGTGATGGGTATCTTGCGCTTGCCATCGATTTTAGTGGAAATCACGTTGCGGTTGCTGGTTTCAAACTCCAGCCAGGCGCCGCGGGTGGGGATTAATTTGGCGGCGCATAATCGGCGACCCGATACCGGGTCTTCTTCCGCGGTAAAGTAAACACCGGGAGAACGCAAGAGCTGGCTGACGACAACTCTTTCGGCGCCGCTGGTGATGAACGTGCCTTTGGACGTCATCAGCGGTATGTCCCCGAAGAAGAGGTCCTGCTCTTTAATTTCTCCGGTTTCTTTGACCAGCAGCCGCACTTTGACGTAAAGCGGCGCGGAATAGGTCTGGTCTCTCTCGTGGCATTCCTCTTCGGAGTGGCCGGGCCGCGGCTCGCGGAATTCATAAGCTACAAAGCTTAGTTCCAGCCGGTTGCCGGTCAGGTCTTTAATGGGTGAAATTTCTTCCAGAAGCTGTTTGATGCCCTCTTCCTGAAATCGCTGGAAAGAATCCAGTTGAACTTTTATCAGGTTGGGTACTTCTAGAACGGTAGGTAGTTTGGCGTAAGATTTGCGGGGGACTAATTTGCGGGATTTGGAAATGGGCACCTTCGACGCTAAAGTCATCTCTTCTCATTAGACTAGATATGGCAATCTCTTTTTTTTACAGCATCACTATATCAATAAAAAAAAACGCACACGAGCAGACAAATTTAATTTC
>CAIWTG010000251.1 GCA_903915565.1 uncultured Chloroflexota bacterium | reverse complement strand
CCGATCTGTAGTTAGTCGTTATTAGTTAAAGACTATCCGTATCTTCTTCCTGGTATTGGTGGGGCGGGAGTGATTCTTCCAGATAGCCCTGCAGGATGAGAGCAGCGGCAGCGGCATCGTAGCGGGTGTCGCGACTAATTTTATGCGTCTGCTGTAGAGTTCGCTTGGCAACCACCGTGGAAAGACGCTCATCACGGTATTCAATAGGGATATCGGTCTGGCTGGTAAGAGCATCCACAAAGAAGCGTACTTTTTCCGCCTGGGAGCCGAGGGAGCCGTCCATGGAAAAAGGCAAGCCGACGATAATGCGCTCGACGCCATTTTTTTTTACCAAATCGGTAATTACTTTGATGTCGGCATTAACATCCCTCCGGCTGATAATCAGCAACGGGGTAGCAATGATATTGAGCGGGTCACTGATAGCTACACCGATGCGAGCATCGCCGACATCGAGCGCCAAAATGCGTGAAATAACGACCTCCCCTAAGCTATATCAGGCTTTTCACTAGGGCTAATGCTTCATCCAGTTTGTTTTTATCTTTGCCGCCAGCCTGGGCGAAGTTAGCTTTACCGCCACCCCCGCCGCCAGCCACCGTAGAAACTTTTTTAACGATATCGCCGGCGTTGTAGCCTTTGGTAACAAGGTCGGGAGTGACGGCGGCGATAAAGACTGGACGGTCGGCGCTAATGGCGCCCAGCACAATAATGGCGCTCCCCAGCTTATCTCTTAAGAAATCCGCCATTTCCCGCAGCACCGTTTGGCTATCCGACGCTATGCGCGCGGTGAGGACTTTAACGCCTTTGATGGTTTCGACTTTTTCCAAAAGGACGGCGGCTTCATTTATCGCCAGCTCTTTTTCCAGGGTAGCGGCGCGCTTTTTGGTCGCGTCAAAATCAGCGAGAAGAGCGGTCAATTTTTCTTTTACGTTATCCGGCGAGGCTTCGAGCGAATGCGCTATAGACTCCAGAATTTCCAGATTGTGGCTAATGGTTTTTTCCGCGCCCCTACCCGTCACCGCCTCAATACGGCGGATGCCCGCGCCGATACTGCTTTCCGAGAGGATGTGGAAATAGCCGATTTCGCCGGTGGAGGAGGCGTGAGTGCCGCCGCAAAGCTCCATGCTAACGATAGGGTCGCCAATGCGCATGACGCGGACGACATCGCCGTACTTTTCGTCGAAAAGAGCGGTAGCGCCGGCGGCGATAGCTTTTTTATAGTCGGTCTCTTCCGCATTAACCATAAGGTTCTGGCGGATTTTATCATTAACGATGTTTTGCACCTTTTTAATCTCGTCGGGGGTCATGGCGGCGAGGTGCGAAAAGTCAAAGCGCAAATGCTCCGGGGCAACCAGCGAACCGCGCTGCTGAATATGGTCGCCAAGGACCTGGCGTAAAGCCGCCTGTAGGAGGTGGGTGGCGGTATGATTCCGGGCGATATCACGCCGGCGTTCAATGTCCACCACCGCTGTGACTGTATCACCGACAGCTAAAGCGCCTTGAGTAGCCTTACCATTATGTAAAGTTACCTCCGGGGAGGCATGAACGGCATCGGACACGGTGAACTTGCCCGATTTACCTAAAATTTCACCGGCGTCCCCTACCTGACCGCCCATTTCCCCGTAGAACGGGGTGGTATCCAAAATGATACCGGCAGACTGACCGGCTTTGATTTCTTTAACTTCCTTGCCGTCAACGAGGATTTTGAGAATTTTCCCCTGCTGTTCGAGGCAGGTGTAGCCGACGAATTTTGTAGCTTTAGCCAGATGAATAGCTTTAGCCTTGTCCGACATTTTTACCGTATCGTGTCCGAATAAGAGAGTCCCCCGGGATCTTTCTCTTTGCTTTTCCATTTCTTTTTCAAAGCCTGCCATATCGACAGACAAACCACGTTCGGCGGCTATCTCTTTAGTAAGCTCTACCGGGAAACCATAGGTATCATTAAGCTTAAAGGCGTCGGCGCCAGAGATTTGCTTGGTTTTTCCGGTCTTGGCCGAGAGCAGATTTTCTATAATTTCCAGTCCAGTGCTTAAAGTCTCTCCAAAGCGCGTTTCTTCCTGCGTAATAAGTTTAACGATAAAATCCTGCCGCGCTTTAAGCTCGGGGTAAATGTGGCTCAAGTTTTTGACGGCGACTTTAGCAATTTCCGCCAGGAAGGGTTTATCCAGTCCGAGGCGGCGACCGAAGAGAGCCGCCCGTCTTAGAAGTCGTTTTAAGACATAGCCCCGCCCTTCATTATCCGGCAGAACGCCGTCGGCGATGAGGAAAGCTAAAGCACGGCCGTGCTCGGCGACGACGCGAATGGCTTTGTCATCGTCGGGATTGGTGCCGTATTTTTTGCCGGTCATCTTAGAAACAAAATCAATAAAAGGAACGTAGAGGTCAGTTTCATAAACGGAGGATTTGCCTTGTAAGACAGTGATGGTCCTCTCAAGCCCCATCCCGGTATCAACGCTCGGTCTGGGGAGCGGTGTACGCTTTTTATTAACGTCCTGGTTATACTGCATAAAAACCAGCGTGCTGATTTCAATAAAGCGCCCGCAGCCGTCGTTGGGTTTACAGTCGGGCTTACCGCAGCCTTTTTCCACGCCAAGGTCATAAAATATTTCATTATCCGGCCCGCAAGGCCCGGAATTGCCGACCGGCCCCCAGAAGTTATCCTTCTCGTCAAAACGATGTATTCTGTTTTCCGGGACGCCCACAGCCCGCCAATGATTAAAGGCTTCATCGTCGTTAAGATAAATACTCACCCACAAACGTTCCGATGGAATTTTTAGAACCTTAGTAATAAACTCATAAGCCCAGGCAATAGTGTCCTTTTTAAAGTAATCGCCGACGGAAAAGTTGCCGAGCATTTCAAAGAAAGTTAAATGCGTGTCATCACCAACCGATTCGATATCGGTGGTGCGGAAACACTTCTGGCAGGAAGTTAGTCGTTTGGATGGGGGGGTGACCTCACCCAGAAAGTAAGGTTTAATCTGCACCATACCGGCGCTGGTAAACAGCAGTGTGGGGTCGTCTTTAGGCACGAGGGAAGAACTGGGCACAATTTTGTGCCCTCTTTCCCGATAGAAATTTAAGAATGAAGAACGCAATTCGTCGCTATTCATGCAAAGCTCCAGAGTTGGAAATTATTTATGTATTGATTGTAAGTGGGAGGGGTGGGGGCTGTCAATGGACGCAGGGTAGTTAGTAATTAGTAGTTTGTAATTGGGAGTTGGGGGAAGGAAGATATTATACTAATTTTTTCAAATAACTCTTAAACTCTTTACCAATGTCTTTGCTCTTCAGAGCAAGGGCAACATTAGCCTGCAGCCAGCCTAAAGGCGTGCCAGCGTCATAGCGGGTGCCCTTAAGCTCAACGGCATAAAGCTTTTCATATTTGAGCAGCGCGTTTAGCGCATCGGTCAGCTGAATCTCGTCGTTTTTACCGGGCCTGGTCTCCTCCAATATTTCAAAGATGCGGGGGGTTAAGATATAGCGTCCCACAATGGCGAGGTTGGAGGGGGCTTTGGACGGGGTGGGTTTTTCCACCATTTCCAGTATCTGATAAACGCCTTTCGATAACTTTTTAGGGCGGATGATGCCGTACTTGTTGGTATCGCTGGGTTTGACTTTTTCTACGGCGATAACGCTGCAGCCATATTTCTCGTAGACCGCCAGCATCTGTTTTAATCCAGGCACGGCGCTATCAATAATATCGTCCGGCAGCATTAAAGCGAAAGGCTCTTTACCAACCACAGCTTTAACCGTCAATACCGCGTCGCCGAGGCCTTTCGGTTCTTTCTGGAGGACGTAGCAATAATCCGCCATTTTTGATATATCAGCCATGCTTTTTTGTAGTTCAGCCTCCCCCTTGCCTTTAAGGAAACTAACGAGGTCGGGCGAAGGTTTGAAGTAGTCCTCTATAGCGTGTTTACTGGCGGAGGTCACCATGACAATCTGGTTGATGCCAGACTTAATCGCTTCTTCAACGGAATAATGAATCAGGGGCTTATCTAGCAAAGGAAGCATTTCTTTGGGCTGGGAGCGGGTGATGGGCAGGAAACGCGTGCCGTAACCAGCTGCTGTGATGACTGCCTTACGAATTTTCATTTAGCCCTCCTTACATCAAAAGCATAAGCCGCGGCGCCATAGACTCCCGCTTCATTGCCGAGCGAACCGATAACAACACGAGCCGCCTGCGCATTAATGGAGAATGACCGCTTCTCCACCATCATGCGCCCCGGGGCAATAAGCACCTCACCCAGGGCGGCCATACCACCGCTGATGACGACCATTTCCGGGTTAAAAATATTAACGACATTCACCATGCCAACGCCGAGATAATATGCCATCTGCACAATTGCTTCCTGCGCCAGTTTATCGTCGCGGCGGGCGGCATCGTCGACAATCTTTGCCGTAATTTTAGTCAAGTCGCCCTTCGCCATGTCGAGGAGGGACGATTTTTGACCGCTCCGCAGCCGTCCCAGAACGTCATTAACGAGCGCGGTACCCGAAGCATACATTTCCAGACAGCCGATATTGCCGCACCCGCACTTAAGCCCTTGTGTTTCAACGGTCATGTGGCCAAATTCTCCGGCACCGCCGCGGGCGCCAAGGTACAATTTTCCGTCGGTAATAATGCCGCCGCCTATGCCCGTGCCGACAGTAAAGAGGACGAGATTTTTGACGCCTTTGCCGACCCCAAAACGCTGCTCGCCGAGGGCGGCGGCCGAAGCATCGTTGAGGACATAGGTAACGACACCCGTTTTCTTTTTGATGATTGCTGCCAGGGGCAAACCGGTCCAGCCGGGGAGGTGGGGAGAAGGCGTAACAACAATGCCTTTAGCAGTATTAATGCCGCCGGCGCAAGCGATGCTGATGGCGTCGATTTTGGGTGGGGTTAGTTTGTTTTGTGTAAGAATATCCTCTATGACGGTAAGCAAACGCTCGATAACAGCGTTAACTCCTTCACTGGCCGAGGTGGGGCAAACGGTATTGGCGCGCATCTTACCATCGGCGCTAAAGAGGGCGGTTGAAATTTTTGTGCCGCCGATATCTACAGCAATAACGGGTTTACTATTCTTCACCATTTTTGTCTAAAAGTTATTTAGCCAGAAATTCCAGGGTATCTTTATTAAACCCTTCAGGATACTCAAACATGGGCATATGGCCGCACTGGTCAAAAACAATCAACTTAGCGTTGGGGAGTTTGGCGGCAGCGACGGTCGCGTGCTTAACCGGAATAATGCGGTCCTGCCTGCCCCAAAAGATAAGGGTGGGAGCGGTAATTTTACTTAAATCTTTTAGCAATTGCTTGGTGAGTCTGGTACGCTGGCCAAAGAAGTTAATGCCGGAACGCAGGACGGAAAGCAAGGATTCCATAGCGCCGGGGAGGGAGCCCAGTCCATAGCACATCTTAACCAATTCCGGGGTAACCAAAGCTGGGTCGTAAACGATTTTATGCCAGAGGTTTTCCGTGCCCTGGAGAGAGGGTTTAATCAACATTTCACCAAGGAAAGGAACAGAGCAGATTTTGAAATCAGCAATAACGTCCCGCCCCATGCCGGCGTTATCCACCAGCACCAGCTTTTCAACTTTTTGCGGGAACTGGAGAGCAACCAGCAAAACCAACCCGCCCCCTAATGAATTACCTATCAGAGAGGCTTTAGCGATTTTTTTAACATCCATGAAGTCGCTGATGAACTGGACGAGCTGATAGATATCTTTTACCAGCGGGGTTTTATCGGTGCGGCCGAAACCGACTAAATCAAAGGCGTAGACGCGGTGTTCTTTAGCCAGCGGCTCGATGTTATGCATCCAGTTTTCACAAAAGCCGCCCAGCCCGTGAACCAGAACGACGGACGACCCTCTATTTCCCGCTTCCCAATAGCGGGTGTTAATGTTGCCGATTTTTATGTATTTGTCCTTGGGTAAGTTGAAAGACATCGTTGCCTCCTTAAGCTAAGTTGATACTTTCTGTATAAAACCCATCTCGGCGAGTAAAACGTCTAAGGCGAGTTCGGGACTGTCATATTTGCCGGTTTTCACGGCAATGTCCGCATCCAGCAATTTATGATACACCTCTTTAAGGCGCGAGGGCGAATATTTGTCCGCCTGCTCCCAAGCTTTAGTGATAACCCAATCCGAGGTCAAGCCAAGTCTGGTCTTGATATCGGCGCGGGTGCGGCCGGCGGAGCGCATCTCCTTGACCTGAAAGATAATGCGGGCTTGACGGGCTAACATCACCAGCACCTGCGCCGGGGTCATCCCCTGCTGAAAGAGCCGCTGTAACAGCTGCTGGGCTATGGACACACGCGACTCGATAATGGCGTCCACCATGTCAAACACGCTGGTTTCGTGCACATTGCTGACGATGGCTTTAACGTCCGGCTCCTCGATAGTGCGGCCGCCGGCGTAAAGAACCAGTTTATCAACTTCATTCGCCATGGTCCAGAGGTCGCTGCCAACGAGCCGGGCCATAAGGTCGGCGGCTTTCTTGGAAATGCCGGACTTGTTTTGTGCGGTGACTCTTTTTTCAATCCACGGGACCAACTGGTCGCGTTTTTTCAGTAATGGGAAAAAACTCACCTTGGCTTTAGAAACAATTTCGTGGAGGAGGGGG